>DAINOB010000209.1:0-4733 GCA_036735585.1 Cytophagales bacterium
ACATGGTACACCATATCTACAATTGGCATATGTACGCCCAAGGTGCGGTTGATTTCATAAATGCTTTTTGAAGCATAATAGCCTTCTGCCACCATATTCATTTCCATTTGAGCAGATTTTACAGAGTAGCCTTTGCCAATCATACTTCCAAAAGTTCTGTTTCGGCTGTATTGCGAATAGCAGGTAACCAACAAATCACCGAGATAAGGTGAAGCATGCATATCACGATCAATAGGATTGATAGCCTCTAGAAATCGATCGATTTCCTCCATAGCATTGGCTACCAATACAGCCTGAAAATTATCACCAAAATTTGTACCTCGGGCTATACCACAGGCAATAGCAATGATGTTCTTAAGCACAGCACAATATTCTACTCCAGTAAGATCATCCATGTAACTGGCCTTTACATATCGGCAGGTCATCAAGGCGGCAAAGCGCTCTGCCTCTTCTTCAGAATGTGAGGCTATAGTAAGGTAAGATTGCTTCTCCAGCGCTACTTCTTCTGCATGGCAGGGGCCAGTAATAGCCACTATCTTGTCAGTAGGTATGTTGTATTTTTGAGTTAGGTATTCCGTAATAAGAATGTTTTCATTTGGAATCATTCCTTTGATTGCGGAAACCACAGTTTTGCCAGCTAAAAGTTCAGGGCTTATGTGCTCCAAAGCATCCATGAGAAAAGCCGCAGGAACTGCAAAGACTATATAATCTGCATCGCTGAATGCTTTTTTGATCCTCTTCTGAGGTTTTACCCTACGGAGATTGATCTGTACGCCAGAAAGATACTTGGGATTATGCCCATAAGATTTCACGTGTTTTACATCTTCAGGATTCCTCATCCACCATCGTATCTTGGCTTTAGGATTCTCAGAAAGTATTTTCACGATTGCTGTAGCCCAGCTTCCGCCACCAATTACGGCTATTCGCGTAAAGTCATGCGCTGTAGTGCTCTCCACACTATCTTCAGTACTATTTTCGCTTTTTAGTGGATGTTGAAGATTCACTTTTGGAGTCGATTTTCACTTTAGAACCTTGCTTTAACAGCTTAGAAACTGCTAAAAAAGGTCCCGAAACTACTTCATCTCCTTCATTTAAACCACTAATAATTTCTATATGCTCAAAATCACTGATACCTGTAGTTACTTCTTTAATTACTACTTCTTTCTGATCCTCTCCAGATAACACGAAAACTACCTCCTTTAACTCTTCTTCTTTTTTAGAACTTTTAGCTTTCGTTTCAGGCTGTTCATCTTCATTTTCTGGCTCTTTTTCTTCTTTGTCTTTCTTTTCCTTTTTGTCAGCCATAGCTTTTATCTGCTCTGAGGTTCTGGTAGTAACTGCCGCTAACGGAACTCCCTTAATCCCACTTTTGATCTCCGTAAGAATATCTACTGAAGCGGTCATCCCAGGTCTGAATGGTGACTTGGAATCATCGGTCATCAGGTGTTTGTAGCTTTGATTCAGAATTCTGATCCTTACTTCAAACTCTGTAATGGCATCCATAGTAAGTGCATCCTTTGCTGTATTGGCTATTGAAGTCACAATTCCTTTAAATTTCTGGTTGTTGCTGCTGTAAGCGTCTACTTCTACATCGGCAGTATCACCGAGGACCACACGCACAATGTCGTTTTCATTTACATTCACCCTTACTTCCATCTCATTGAGATTGGCAATTCTGAGCATTTCAGTTCCTGTCATTTGAATGGTTCCTACTACCCTTTCCCCAAGCTCTACACTTTGTTTACTTACAGTTCCAGACATAGGTGCATAAATTGATGTTCTACGGAGGTTTTCGCGAGCTTCGCTTACTCTTGCATTTGCACTTTCTACCCCAAACCGCGAAGCATCAACATTTTCTTTAGCCGAGACGAGATCCTGCAATACAACTTGATAATTGGCACTTGCTTGTTCAAAATCCGCATCGGAGATTACTTTTTGATCATACAATTTCTTCTGCCTGTCAAATTCTAATTTACCTCTCACATGCTGGGCTTCTGCCTGAGCCAATCTGGATCTTGATTGAGCCAACTGTGCTTTGGCTGTATTCAAAGCTGCTACCATTTGATCCAACATGGAGATATAGTTGTCAGGTCGGATTTTGAGAAGCAATTGGCCTTTGGTCACAGAATCGCCCTCTTTCACAGGCATTTCTACAATTTCACCCGACACATCGGAGCTTATTTTTACTTCTGTTACAGGTTGAATTTTACCACTGGCACTTACCTTCTCTATGATGGTTAGCGTGGTTACCTTTTGAGTTTCAACCTTTATGCCCTCATCTTTTCCAATCCACCCAACGGATTTAGCAATAATTAATACAATAATTAAAAGAACTACTCCTCCCCCGAGGTATAGCAGCAGTTTATTCTTTCCTTTCTTTTGAGCCATAATGTTTTAGAATTCCAAAGGTTTCTGAAGGTAAAAGTCTAGTATTTTACTCTTAAATATGAAATCGAATTTGGCTTGGAGCAACTCAGACCTTGCACGATTGAGGTTGTTTTGTGCCAATAGGTAGTCCACTGCATTCATCATCCCTACGTTGTATCGTTGCTCAGCAGTTCTGAAGGCCTCTTCACGTGCATTCAATTGTTTCTTCGTTCCTGAATATCTTTTTGAAGCTGCAGTTACATCATTGTAGGCCTGCTCAATGATTTGTCGCAACTGATTCTTGGTCAATTGCTCGCTAAGCTTCGCATTTTCAAGAGATAATTTTGCGTTGAGAACATTGGTTCTGTTCCTCATTTTGCTAAAAAGAGGGATAGATAAATTAAGCCCTAAAAATTCTCTTCTATTGAATTCTAGTTGATTCAGAAAAGGTTTTTCCTCGAATGTTCGCACGATGATTGGCTGTGGTAATGAAAATACAGGATTGCCATTGATATCCGTACCTATTGGGAATGGCTGGCTAAAGCCCCGAGTTTCTATATTGCTTTCACCTCCAATGCTAGAATAAAAAGAATTAGAACCTACAAATGCTGTAAGGGATGGCATGTATCCACTTTGGGCAATACGAATACCTATTTGAGAAGATTTGATATTCGATGTCGCTGACTTCACTTCAGGCATATGCCTTAATGCTGTTTCGTAGATTTGCTCCACGGTAGAAGGATATTCTTCATCCTCAGGATCTGGAAGCTCCGGCACCACTATACTCAATGTTTCTGACGAAGGAATATTCATCAATTGCTTAAGGTTTAACAAAGACAATTCAAGTGCATTTTGCGCATTTACCAAGGCCAGTTCATCGGTAGCCATTTGCGCTCTAAGGTCATACAGATTGCCAATAGGAAGGGATCCTGCATTTACGAGTTTCTCGGTACGTTCGGTTTGTTCAGTTGAATTTTTAAGTTGAAGTTTCGCATTGTTTACATTCTCACCGTTAAAAATTACGGTGGTGTATGCTGTCACCACATTCAAAATTATATCATTCTTCGCTTTCTGGAAATCGAAAATTGCAACTTCATTGAGGGCTCTATTTTGCTTAATTTGATTTTGTGCTTGAAAACCACTGAAGATATTTAGATCTGCATTTAAATTAAAACTGTTGTTCCTCACTGGATCAGTGGTAAACTGGTTGGTAAATGGGTCGATAGATCTACCGAAGTTATAATTCTGAGTAGCTGATCCTGTTACATTGGGAAGAAGGTTGTATTTACTTTGGTTCAGGTCATTTTTACTTCTAAGCACATTCAATCCTGATTGTTGTATAGTCAGATTGTTTTTAATGGCTAAGTCTATGCATTCCTGAAGACTTTTGTCTTGGGCATTTGCATCATTTAGTTGGAGTATGATCACCAATAAAACGAGAATCCCGAAAACGCTTTTAAAATAACGGTTCATAAGTTTTTAAATATCAATGTTGGGAATAAACGTAACTTCCTCAATCCAGCTTAAATTTCTAAGATATTCAAGTGTAAGCGGTTTAAGTGCTGAATCCATTTCAATCACTTGGCAGGCCATGTCATTTTTTGCTTTTCTTGACACCACCATATTGGCAATATTGCAATCATCATGAGCGATCACGCTGGAAATAAAGGCTATGCTTCCTTTTACGTCTTTGGCAAGTAAAATTAAGGTATGCAAGTTGGCATTAAACCCTGCTTTAAACCCATTTACTTCATCAATATTGATCACTCCCCCACCCAAGCTTTGGCCCAAAACAGATACTTGCTTAGTGGCAGTTTTCAATTCCAACTTTATGGTGTTTGGATGCAGTGTTGAGGCATTTCCTACGGATTTCATGACATAGCGTAAGCCTGCTTCTTCGGCATGCTGGTAAGCTTCTTTAATTCTTTTGTCGTCTGTTTTATAATCCAGCAAGCCTGCAAGGATGGCTCTATCGGATCCATGGCCTTCGTAGGTGCGAGCAAAACTGTTGTAATAGGTAATTACAGCCTCATCTGGTCTTGAACCCAGAACCCGTATCGCCACTCTAGCTATTCGTACCACGCCTGCGGTATGCGAACTGGAGGGGCCAATCATTACAGGACCTATCATATCAAATATAGAGCTTCTCTCGGGCGGCATGGATTTGTTTGGTTGCTAACCATCAAAAGTACATATTTGAAATAATCCGCAGCAAGGATCAAAAATCTTGTCGTTTAGCGGTATTAAAAACGGTTAAATGGCAGAATTCATCCTTCTTGACAGCAGCAATCTTCCGCAAACTCCTGAGCAATGGCTCGGCAGCAGGGCCTTTCAATATGGCGATGGCCTCTTTGAAAGTATGCTCT
>DAINOB010000210.1:0-4699 GCA_036735585.1 Cytophagales bacterium
GGTACACACCTTAATCTCATCAAAATCGTCAAGCACATCAACTTTCATGACAAAGAGACTAGAAACCGCATTAAGCATAATGGCATACTTGACGGCAGGAATATCCAGCCAGCCTGTGCGTCTGGGCCTTCCTGTAGTACTGCCAAACTCATGTCCTTTGGTTCTCAAATACTCTCCAACCTCATCATTGAGCTCGGTTAGAAATGGGCCACCCCCAACTCTGGTGCTATAGGCCTTGATGATACCATATACTTCTCCAAAATGCTTAGGTGCTACTCCTAATCCAGATGCTGCTCCTGCTACCATAGTAGAGGAGGATGTAACAAATGGGTAGGATCCGAAATCAATATCCAACATTGACCCTTGTGCACCCTCTGCAAGGATACGTTTGCCTTGATTTAACTCATGATTAAGATAGTATTCAGAATCAACGAGATTGAAGCTCTTAAGCATTTCTATAGCATCAAAAAAATCTTTGTCCAGCGCATGAGGATCTTGAGAAGATTTGAAATGATCTAAAACACGCTTATGCTTTTCTACTAGATCAAGGTAGCGCTTTTTAAAATCTTTGGATAAGATATCGCCTACTCTGAGTCCATGTCGCCCTATCTTATCTTGATAGCAAGGCCCAATACCTTTAAGCGTGGAGCCTATTTTTTTATCTCCCATAGCTTGCTCATATGCCACATCTAAAAAACGATGTGTAGGTACAATAAGCTGAGCCCTTTTTGAAATAAAAAGATTGCTGAAGTCTATTCCATATTTCTCTAAGCCATGTACTTCTCTAGAGAAGACGATAGGGTCTAAAACCACTCCGTTGCCAATCACATTGACAATATGAGGATGAAAAATACCAGAGGGGATCTGATGAAGTACGTGCTTGATGCCATCAAATTCAAGAGTGTGCCCTGCATTGGGGCCTCCTTGAAATCTGGCGATTATATCATACCTGGGAGCTAAATAATCTACAATTTTTCCTTTGCCCTCATCACCCCACTGGAGACCGAGCAATACATCTAATGCCATATTTCTAAACCGCTGGATTAATTAAACTTACTGCATGCTCACGGTCTGATGCTATGCGAAAAATTGAATTAAGCTTTGTAATTACCAATAGCTTTTTAATCTGATCTGAAGGATTGATCAGTAGCATATCACCACCTGCATTTCTTAACTTGGTAAGCATGGTGATCATAACTCCAATGCCTGCACTATTCATATATCTTACCCCACTGAGATCAACAGCGGAAAACAATATTCCGTCATTGATGAAATTATTGACCACATCCAACAATGCTATTCCCGATTGCTCTCCAATAAGATCACCCTCTAAAAATAGAAAGGCTATGGTATTTGATATTTCAAGGGTGTGTTTCATGACTTATTCTCTTTCTGAATTTTACCTGGGCAGTCTGCTGTAAGGCATGAGCCGTATAATATGAGTGAATGACTTTCGACTTTAAATTTAAGTAAATCTCCTACCATATGCTGAATATGCTGAATTCTGGGATCACAAAACTCTACTACTTTATGGCAATCTGAACATAAGAGATGATCATGCTGCCTGAATCCATAAGATTTTTCATAAACGGCAAGATTGGTCCCAAACTGATGCCTTGAAACAAGCGCGCACTGCACTAGAATGTCTAAGGTGTTGTAGACGGTAGCTCTACTGACCTGATAGTTTTTGGTCTTCATACTGAAGTAAAGTTGTTCTACATCGAAGTGATCGTCTCTGCTGTAGATTTCCTCTAGTATGGCAAATCGCTCAGGGGTTTTCCTTAGTTCATTAACCTCCAAGTATTTTTTGAAAATTTCTATTGCTGCCTGCAGGTTATCTGTTCTATCCATTCTTAAAAGAAACAAATGGCAAATAAAGGGAATAATAATGGATTCATGTAAAGCGAGTAACTACGTGTACACCTTCTATTTTCGTAAGCTTCTGAATCAACTTGTCCAAGTGTTTTGTGTCATTTACGTATAACATAATGGTGCCTTCAAACAGTCCTTTATCACTTTCAATTGATATTGATCTGATATTTACCTGAAGCTCTCCTGAAATCACTCTTGATATGTCGTTGATGATTCCTACTCGATCTGTCCCTGTTATTTGAATACCGCAGAGAAACTCAAGCTCTTTCTGTGATGTCCATTTGGCTTTTATAATTCTATAGCCATAATTTGACATTAATTCTATACCGTTTGGGCATGTAGTTCTATGAATTTTGATGCCTTCATTAACTGTCACAAAACCAAAAACATCGTCACCTGCTATCGGGTTGCAGCACTTGGCTAAGGTATAGTCTATTTTATCCATATCCTCACCAATCAGAAGCATGTCCATCTGATCGCCTTTGACCTCCTTTAGCACTTTTTCAAATGATTTGGCGTCCTGGATTTTCTTCTGAGATTTGGAGAGTCGCTCTTCCTGTTTCTGCTTGAATTGTTTAAGTTCTCGAATATCTACTACACCTCTGCCTATTTTATAATACAGGTCTGTGAGTGTTCTTGAATTAAAAAAGGCACGGATTTCATTCAAAACATCATCACTTGGATGGAGCTGAAAAGTTTTCATTTTTTTGAAAAGTGCCTCTTTGCCCTCTGCTACGAACGCCCGCCTAGATTCTTTAATAAAATCTCTAATCTTGGATTTTGCTTTAGAGCTTACTACAAACTTTAGCCAGTCTTCATTGGGTTTTTGCTTTTTGGAAGTCAGTATTTCAACCTGATCCCCATTGTTCAAGATGTAGCTAAGCGGAACCAACTTATGATTCACTTTTGCTCCTATGCACTGGTTTCCTACTTCAGAGTGTATTTCATAAGCAAAATCAAGCGCTGTAGCTCCATTGGGAAGTATCCTTAATTCACCCTTCGGTGTGAACACATAGACCTCTTCATTAAATAAATTGGATCTGAAATCATCAACAAATTCAATAGCAGAGGAGTCGTTGAGGGCAAGCATGTCTCTTACTTTGGCTATCCATCCGTCCAATCCTGAAACGGTGTTTTGATTGGCCTCCTTATACTTCCAATGAGCTGCATATCCCTTTTCGGCAATATCATCCATGCGCTTTGTCCGTATTTGAACTTCTACCCATTGACCAGCCCTGCTCATGACGGTGGTATGAAGTGACTCATATCCATTTGTTTTAGGGGTACTTACCCAATCTCTAAGCCTATCTGGATTGGGCTTGTAGTAATCAGTAACTATAGAGTATACTTGCCAACAACTTGCTTTTTCAGATTCAAGGTCTACATCAATGATGATACGGATGGCAAACAAATCATATATTTCCTCAAAGGGTATATTTTGCTTGTGCATTTTGGAATAAATAGAGTAGATAGACTTGGGTCTACCCTTTACTTCAAACTTAAACCCATACTTTCGCAACTCGGTCTGGATGGGGGCTGTAAATTCCTTAATGAACCTATTTCTGGCATCTCTGGAAGAACGTAATTTCTCCACGATACCCCTGTAAACTTCCACTTCTGTATACTTGAGGTAGAGGTCTTCCATTTCAGTTTTAATGTTGTACAACCCCAACCTATGGGCTAGTGGAGCATAGAGGTACATGGTTTCAGAGGCAATTTTCAATTGTTTGTCTCTAGGCATGCTCTCCAAAGTGCGCATGTTGTGTAGGCGGTCTGCAAGCTTTACTAAGATTACCCTTACATCATCAGAAAGTGTAAGCAGCATCTTACGGAAGTTTTCTGCTTGCTGAGAACTGCCATGTTCAAAGGTTCCAGAAATTTTAGTGAGACCATCTATAATTTTGGCCACCTTCATTCCAAACTGTTTTCTAATATCTTCTACTTCTAGCTCTGTGTCTTCTACCACATCATGCAGCAGTGCTGAAATAATCGATGTGGTTCCTAGTCCTATTTCTTCTACCGATATCTGTGCCACCGCAATGGGATGATAAATATATGGCTCACCCGTTTTTCTCCTCATGCCTTTATGCGCATCCATAGACATGTTGAAGGCTTTTTTAATAAGCTTAGAATCTCCTTCCTTTAGTATAGGCTTGGCGAGTTTTAACAGCCTGCGGTAACGTCTTAATATTTCATTCTTCTCATCGACAATAGTGACTGTCTCCATGCATTTAATTTACAATAGGGGTTTAATGCCAATATAGATATGAGATAAATAAAAACAAAGCGGCATAGCATAATTGCAGAAATTAAAAAAGAACCTATATTTGCGCCTCTTTTGTGGCAACTGCCCCAAATTTATTGCGGATGTGGCGAAATTGGTAGACGCACTAGACTTAGGATCTAGCGCTGCGAGGCATGGGGGTTCGAGTCCCTCCATCCGCACAAAATGGCTTCATTGACAGACAATTGTCTTAAATGAAGCCATTTTGTCTTAATAAAAAGCTATCAACTTGATTTGCATTAAAGTTGTAAACCTAGTTTAGACCTCAACACTTTATATCATTTAACATCCCAAAGCATTGGAAATCACTTTAGAAAAGAAATCAGCAGTAGAAGCACAACTAAAGTTGCAAATAAAAGAAGCAGACTATGCCAAGCAACTGGAGGATAAAATAAAAGAATACAGCAAAAAGGCCCAAATTAAGGGATTTAGACCAGGTAAAGTGCCTACTACATTGATCAAAAAAATGTATGGGAAAGCACTAAAAGCAGAAGAGGTCAATCAATTAATTTCAAAGTCCCTTTCTGAATACATCAAACAAGA
>DAINOB010000211.1:0-4694 GCA_036735585.1 Cytophagales bacterium
GAGATATGCCTTTTAGCATTTCTGCTGGGATAGGATTCATTGCCTTATTTGGTGTTGCTGTTCTGAATGGGATAGTATTGGTAAGTCATTTTGAAGAACTGAAGAGAACTGAACAGTGGGATTATCACCTATTAATAAGAGGGGCACTAGATAGACTAAGACCTGTGCTTATGACCGCCACTGTGGCATCATTAGGATTTTTACCCATGGCACTATCCAACTCGGCAGGTGCAGAGGTTCAGAAACCATTAGCAACCGTAGTAATCGGTGGGCTATTAACTTCTACATTTCTTACGCTTATAGTTTTGCCAGTTTTGTACAGCTTTTTTTCCAGATTGAAGATACCAATACTATTGGTGTTTGCTGTGTGGTTTTTGCCGCATCAATCTGGGGCTCAATCTACTACGAGCTTAGAAGAGGCGATACAAGTAGCAAAGGAACAGAATACACTTTTAAACGCCCGAGCTAAAGATATAGAATCAGCACTCACATTAAGAAAAAGTGCGTATCTCCTTCCCAAAACTCAGATTGATGCATTGTATGGACAATTGCAAGAGGTAAGAAATGATTACACCTTTACTGCAGTACAGGAATTTTCCCCCTTCCTTATTTCTGCACTTAGAAAAAGTGCAACTGTAAGAGTGAGCCAGTCAGAGTCATTTTATAATCAGGCATTGCTTCGATTGGTTACTGAGATCAGGATGCATTACAATAAATACACCTACTTGGAAAATCAACTGCTATTAAATGCTAAACTAGATTCTTTGTTCGGTCGATTGGTAGAGGCTACCCAATATGAATTCGAAATAGGGAATAAGCCAGTTTTGGATGCCATTGCGGCAAAGACTCAAAAGAAACTATTGGAGCAGAAATCAAGAAACCTTGTCAAAGACAAAGAAATTTTAAGAGCACAATTAAAATATTTGACGGGTATTCAGCAGGAGTTATTCCCAAAGAAGCTTAACGAACTTCAATTGGAAGTAGAAGAATATCAGGAGCATCCACAACTTACTTTAGCAAGATTGGAAATAGAAGGATTAAAGAAGAAGGCTGGTATTGAGAAAGCTTATTTATTTCCAGATGTCAGACTAGGGTATATTAATCAATCGGTAGAGGGTATTAGAGGATTGCAAGCAGCTCAGGCAGGGTTATCTATTCCTTTTGCTGCAAAAGGATATCACCTCAGATACAAAGCTTCCAAGATAGAGATTGAAGCACAATTACTTCAATACGAGGCATTTATGAATGAATGGAACACTATAAAGCTTAAAGCGGAATTAAATTACGACAGGCTTAAAGAAGAATTTCTCTTTTATACACTACAAGCTTTGCCTGAGTCTGAGCTAATATGGAAGTCAGCACTTGAATTATTCGACAAGGGTCAAATAGATTTTCACCAGTTGGTAATGGTTTTGAGGCAAGCCATTGAAATTCAAGAACAGTATTTGGAAAAACAATTTCAGCTAAACCAATCAGTAATCGATCGTTGGTATTTAAATGGAAAAATATGACTAGGAATTTAAGGATCATTCATAGGTACTACAGTCTTATCATTCTGCACTTATTATTTACTGGGTGTAGCCATACCAATGAAATCGAGGAAGAAAATGAGATGCTTCATCGGCTTACTTTGGAGCAAATCGAATACTTAGGTGTTACGTTCTCAACATTTACTCAAGATTCTTTCGAAAACAATTTGTATGTACACGGGAGAATAGATGTACCTCCACAGAGTTTAGTATCGCTGACACTACCAATCAAATCAATAATTACATCTATTGGTGTTTATCAAGGCTCCAAGGTGAAAAAAGGGCAGATTCTTGCTACTTTACAACATCCTGATTTTGCTGCCTTGCAACTAAAGTACATCCAAGCACTGGCACAAGAAGAGCAAATTTATCAAGAGTATATTCGCCAAAAGGGGCTTAGTCAAAGAGATATTGGAGCCAAAAAAATGTTTGAATTGGCTCAATCCAATTATAAAGTTGCACTTGCAGAGCGATCATCCTATGAAGCCATGCTTTATAAGGTCGGCATTGATCCACAAGTAATTAAAGAAGGTGATGTGCAACAAAGTATCTACCTTAGAGCACCTACAAACGGAGTAGTAAAGTCACTTCCAATCAACATAGGCAAAATGTCGGAGGCAAATGAAGTAATTTTAGAGTTAATGGATGACAGTCATTTGCATGTAGAGTTATCCATTCTTGAGAGTAGCCTTGATCAGATTTACCTAGGTCAAGAACTTTACTTCAGACCTGTAAATAGCAATAAATGGTTTTATGGATCTGTACATATGATTGAGGCAACAGTGAATCCAGAGTCAGGCTTATCGATTGTGCATTGCCATTTTGATGATAATAGTTCGCAGCAATTGCTTCCCGGTCAGTTGGTTGAGGCAAGAGTCATTCAAGGGAAAAGTTTTGGATGGAAAGTAAGATCAAGATCACTTATTAGAGCCAATGATTCGGTTTATCTAATATTAACAGATCAAATTGATAATTCGCCTTATCTGTTTACTTTAGAACCTGTAACTATCATGGCTGAGCTTGAGGATTTTTCCTTGGTATTGCCATTAAGTAAAGATTCAAGTCAAAACAGATTTGTGGTTGATAGTTCTGCATTTAAAGTATTTGCAGCGTTAAGATTTAGATATGAAGACTAAGATGCCTCTTGACTTTAGTAGAAGACATCCCGGTCCCGAATTGATGGATCACTTCGATTCGACTGATCCTATTTTAGCAGTCACAATTCAAGAAATAGCTTTTATAAATAAATACTTGGGAGGTAACAAAGTCACACTTTCTGCCATTCGCTCTATTTTTCAAAATAATAACTTTCAAAAGATTCATGTAGCAGATTTAGGTTGTGGAAATGGCGATCAATTGTTGCTTATTTACAACCATCTCAGAAAACAAATTACCAATGTAGAGGCCACAGGGATAGATGCCAATGGATATATCATAAATCAAGCTTCTGTTAAGCACAAATTAACCCCATTGCAGTTTAGACACATCAATGTTTTTGATCAAGAGTTTTCCGACCTCAAATTTGATTTGGTTCATTGTACATTATTCTTACACCATCTTACCAACCATGAGATTGTCAGATTGCTAGTAGTGCTGAGTAATAAAACCAAAATGATCATAATCAATGATTTACATAGAAATCCATTAGCATATTGGTCTATACGGTTGCTAACTACTTTGTTCTCCTCTTCATTTATGGTTAGAAATGATGCTCCTTTGTCAGTCTTAAGAGGATTTAAACGCAAAGAATTGGAAGACTTATTCAATCAAGCAGGCATAAATAATTACCGAATTCGATGGAAATGGGCATTTAGATGGCAAATAATCATTTACACCAAGTCTTAAATCAACTTGATACTTTTCCTCAACACAGCTTTTGATGAGACCACTATTGCCCTTTTTTCTAAAGGAGTGATTTTAGATAGTTATCATATTCTTTCCTCCGCTCACCGAGATATACATTCTGGAATCAAGTTCTTGACCGAAAAGCACCAATGTATGCACCTGCTCACTGCTGTAGCCGTCATAAGTGGTCCGGGATCTTATACAGGCTTAAGGTTGGCTTTTTCAGCAGCCAAAGGACTTTGTTTTGCCTTAGAGATACCTTTATTGCCAATTGATTCTCTAAAAGCATTCTCATCTGGATTTTTTATAGCACATCCAAACCCAATTGGCAGAACATTGATTGCTATTCAACAAGCTCGACAAGAAGAATTTTATTGGGCCGCTTATTCTTCCAGTGGGGAAGATCTTTCAACACCAGCACTTACTACAAATTTGCATCTAGTATTGGATCAGTATTCGGATGTTTGTGGTATTACAGGGCAGGTTGATAACCTGAGCCAGGAAATTAAAAGCAAGTACACGTGTTTTCAACAAACAAACCCAAACCTATCGGCTTGCATGATAATTGCTGAACAATTGATGGCTAATACAGAATTTGGTATCCTTCAGGACTTACAGCCCTTATATATTAAGGAGGCCTACATCACCAAAACAGCAAAGAACTAATGACTTCCGGAGAAATAGTAAATAGAGTAGCCTCGAGCTCATTGATCACCTTAGATATAGAGTCCTTGTATGATTATCAAACGCCAAGGGTTTCTTTTGATTTAGCGGATTATATGCATAGAGGATTGATATTGAGAGAAAGCGAATTTAGAAGTACTTTATCGCAAAAAAGCTGGGACGAGTTTGCATCTGCTATAGTTGGCATTCATTGCAGCACAGAATCAATTATTCCGCAATGGGCATATTTACTTATAAGTGTTTATTTACATAGTGTGGCAAAGTTTGTAGGATTCGGCACTGAAATTCAAGTCAACGAACAGTTCTTATTACACAGGATTAGCAGCATGAATGTGGAAGAATATCGAGATAAGAAGGTAATAGTAAAAGGCTGTAGTCGAAGCGAAGTACCTTTGAATGCCTACACGTTATTAAGCTTTAGGCTTACTGGCGTGGTTTCAAGTTTGATGTATGGTGAACCATGCAGCACTGTCCCACTTTATAAGAAAGCTAAAGTTTAAATTTTTCTCATTGATTGTCAGAGCTATAGAGGGTTTAGAGATAAATATTTTGATGGAGCTATTGACATTAAATATTTCTCATTACCTTTGCAACCCGTTTGATGAGTAAGGGTGATTTAGAGTGGTTGATGTGGAT
>DAINOB010000212.1:0-4647 GCA_036735585.1 Cytophagales bacterium
TCGGCTCTACCAAGAACAAAGGTTGGTCATACTCTACTGGAGTAGCATTGTCCACCAAAATTTTCACTACACGTCCACTTACCTCTGATTCTATTTCATTGAAAAGCTTCATTGCTTCTATTATACAAATAGTTTTTCCTTTACTTATTTCATCCCCTACATTCACGAAAGCTGGATTGTCTGGATTGGCCGATCTATAGAAGGTGCCGATCATGGGTGCTTTGATGGTAATTAAATTACTTGCAGGCACTTCTGTTGCAGGCACTGCGGCTGGAGGAGCAGTAATTGTAGGTGCTACAGGCTGCGCGACAGGTTGAGGTGCTCCAATTATTGTTGGTTCAACCATTCGCACCACTCCAGAGTTTTTCTTTACAGAGATCTTAAATGCCTCAGTTTCGATATTTACTTCATCTAATCCTGAGTTGGCGATAAAGTCCAGTAAATCCTGAATCTCTTTTGCTTTCATAACCGTGTTTTTTTGTTTAGAAGGACTGTTATCTGTCGTTGAGTTAGTTTTTTCCATTATGTAGTTTTAAATCTCTAGCCCTTTACCCTTTCTACATAGGCATTGGTTCTAGTATCTATCTTGATCAGCGTATCTTGTTCTACAAATAGGGGTACCTGAACAATTGCACCTGTTTCTAGAGTAGCAGACTTTAAAGTATTGGTAGCGGTATCTCCCTTCATGCCTGGTTCGGTATAGGTCACCATTAACACCACAAACGTAGGCAATTCCGCAGATATAGGGGTATCTTCTTCAAATGCCACCTTGAGCATCATTTCTTCTTTCAAAAACTTGTTTTGATCTCCTAGCAACAGTTCAGGAACATAGATTTGATCAAAAGTTTCTGGTTCCATGAGTACAAGAGTCTCTCCATCTCTGTATAAAAATTGATACTCTTTAAATTCTACCCTTACGTATATTATTTCTTCCCCACTCCTGAAACGATGTTCAAATTGTTTTCCCGATTTCACCACACGCATTTTTACTTGGTAAAAAGCCCTCAAATTTCCGGGTGTTCTGTGTTGGTATTCGGTTACTTGGCAAAGTTCATTGTTGAAACGAATAAATGCGCCATTAGAAAGATCTGCTGTAGTCATTTTTAGTATTTTGTGTTTTATAGAGTGTTAATAAGCCCACTTTACGTAAGCTGCTCCCCATGTAAAACCTCCTCCAAAAGCAGCTAAGATAAGATTATCACCTTTTTTGAGTTGAGATTCGTACTCCCAAAGACAAAGAGGGATCGTGCCATTGGTCGTATTTCCAAAATGATCAATATTCAACATCACTTTTGATTCATCTACTCCCATTCTATGTGCAGTAGCATCAATAATTCTTTTGTTGGCTTGATGGGGAACCAGCCAGGCTACGTCATCTCCTTTAAGCGAATTCTTTTCCATCACTTGAGCTGCAATGTCGGCCATATTGGTGACAGCAAACTTAAATACTGTTGCGCCTTCCTGATACACATAGTGCTCTTTGTTTTGAACAGTTTCTATGCTTGCAGGCTTCCTACTCCCCCCTGCCTTTTGATGAAGAAAGGGCATACCAGCACCGTCTGACCTAAGTTCAAAGTCTAAAACACCATAACCTTCATAATTGGGTTCTAGAAGTACAGCCCCTGCCCCGTCTCCAAAAATGATGCAAGTGGCTCTATCCGAATAATCAATAATGGATGACATTTTATCAGCACCCACGATTAGTACTTTTTTATATTTTCCTGTTTCTATGAATTGGCTTCCGGTGGCTAAAGCGTATAAAAAGCCAGAACATGCTGCTTGAAGGTCATATCCAAATGCATTTTTAGCACCTATTTCGGCCCCAATCAAGTTGGCCGTAGCGGGAAATACCATATCAGGTGTTACAGTAGCACAGATGATTAAGTCTATATCTTCTGCCTTGGTATTTGTTCGTTCTAATAGAGGTTTAATTGCAGACACTGCCATCACGGAAGTGCCCATGTTTTCACCCTTTAGAAGGCGTCTTTCTTTGATTCCAGTGCGGGAAGAAATCCACTCGTCAGTGGTTTCTACCATTTTCTCAAGTTCCTTATTGGTCAAGATATAGTCTGGTACAAAACCTTGTACACCGGTGATTGCTGCTGTGATTTTTCCCATGAATTAGTGATTTTGAAGTGCGGCAGCTATTTTCTGACTCACCCCTGACTGTGCTAAGGAATACGATTGCAAAAGCATATTTTTGACAGCTTTTGGTGTGGAGATACCATGTCCAATGATCACATTGCCGTTCACACCTAATATAGGACTGCCTCCTACTTCTTCATAATTGAATTTGCTGAAATAAGCATTCATTAACGCATGTTCTGTTAATGCATCATAAAAAGACTCAGCCATTTTAAGGATCACGTTGCCTGTAAATCCATCGCAAACCATCACATCAGATTTGTCAGAGAAGATGTCCCTACCTTCTACGTTGCCGATGAAATTAATTTTGGGATTGTTTTTAAGAAGTTGATAGGTGGCTTGAGTTAATAATGATCCCTTTTGTTCCTCCTCTCCCAGATTGATGAGCCCAACTTTAGGTTGATTTATTCCCAATACATGAGTGGCATATAATGAACCCATAATAGCAAACTGCACCAAAACTTCTGGTTTGCAATCTGCATTGGCTCCTACATCAAGAAGTACTCCGTAGCTCCCATCCGGCCTGGGTGTAAATCCTGCTATTGCGGGCCTTGTGATACCTTCTATAACTTTTACACTGAACATGGAGCCAACCATCATAGCACCCGTATTCCCAGCACTGGCAAATACCTCAGCTTTGCCATGGGCAAGCAATCCAAAACCAACAGCTATACTCGATTGAGGTTTTGCTTGTAATGCTTTGGTGGGATGTTCGCCCATACCTATTACTTCGGGGGCATGAATAATTTGTAGGCGAGACTTTCCTGCAAATTCATGAGGTAAGTGGCTCTGAATACTTTCCTGAGCACCTACCAACAAAAGTGTTGAATCTTCTGGAAGCTCACTGAGAGCAATCAGGGCACCTTCTACAGTTGCCTGAGGCGCGAAATCGCCACCCATAGCATCCAGTGCGATTTTCATCTTAGAGCGATGTAAACGAAATGATTAAGCAACAGGTGCGTAATTCTCAATGATTACTTTACCCTTATAATATAGATTGCCTTCTACAACATAGGCTCTGTGAAAAAGATGGGGCTCCCCAGTTGTAGGACAAATAGCTACGTTTTTAGCAATAGCTTTGTAATGTGTTCTTCTTTTATCTCTTCTTGTTTTGGAAATCTTCCGTTTAGGATGTGCCATTTTATATGTACTTATTTACTGTTTAACGATTTTAGTTTTGACCAACGAGGGTCAATTAATTCTGATTTCGAATCCTCAGATTCAAGGCTGCTGGTTTCATTCTGTGAAGTCCAGATCAAAACCTCTGCTTCTTCATTTTCTTCATCGTAGTCTGGGTGAAGTTTCTTCATGGGAACTTCGAGTGCTATGTAGTCATAGATCAGTTGACTTACATCAATAGAACCAGATTTAGAATCAATCATAATTACGTCTTCACTCATTTCCTCATATCGATCCCCCAATTTGAACACGATATCCTTTGAAGTGTGAATAGCATGCTCAAAAGGCCTTAGTGAACGGTCACAAACCAACTCCACCTGACCATGAATTTCTAAATGAAGCTTAATCATATTGACTCCTCGATTCAAAAGAATTTCTGCGGTAAGAGAACCTTTATCTAAATACGTAGGCTGAAATAGGGAAAAGAAAGCAGAATCAATCACAAAACTATGTGCTTGTTCTTTATCCTTAAGTCCTTGTATATCAACGTTATATTTATTCATTTCGCTTTTCTACCGTTTGAAGCAAGCCGCAAATTTAAAGACTATACTTAAATAATTAAAGGTCTGTGGCTTAAGAATTTACTTTTCTCTGATTTACTATATCCACTGATGCGAATAAAGCTTGTCTGAATGAGGTTTCGTTGGCCTTATTTTTACCCGCTATATCGAATGCAGTACCATGATCAGGAGATGTTCTGACGATTGGGAGGCCCGCAGTAAAGTTAATCCCTTCTTCAAAAGCATGCATTTTAAATGGGATTAATCCTTGGTCATGATACATTGCCAAAACAGCATCAAACTTTTTGTATTGATGCCCTCCAAAAAATCCGTCAGCCGGATAGGGGCCATACACTTGATGGCCATTTTTCTTGAGTGTAGCTATAGTTGGCTCAAGAATTTCCGATTCTTCTTTTCCCAATAGTCCATGATCCCCAGCATGAGGATTTAAGCCCAACACTGCAATTCTGGGTTTGTCTATTCCAAAATCACCTTTTAAACTTTTCATCAATACTTGAATCTTCCTTAGAATGAGATCAGCCGTGATTTCTCTCGCTATATCTTTTACCGATACATGAGCAGTAGCTAAGGCTACACGCATCTGAGAGGAAACAAGCAACATTAAAAAATCTTTGACCCCAAAAGCATCCGCTAAAAATTCAGTGTGACCATGAAAATTAAATTGTTCAGACTGGATATTTGATTTATCAATAGGAGCGGTAACCAAGGCATCTAGTTTTCCTGCTTTCAAGTCTGCCACCGCGGCAATCAGACACTTTGCGGCTGCCATTCCAGATGCGGGTGTAGGTGTGCCTGGTTGAAT
>DAINOB010000213.1:0-4647 GCA_036735585.1 Cytophagales bacterium
CTTAAAGAAAAAACCTTGGCGTCTTGGCGCCTTGGCGTGGGAAAAACTTCTCGCAGAGCCGCAGAGCTGCAAAGAAAAACTGTATACTTAGCGAGAGAAAATGCTCATACAAAGTCGAAGATGGAATACCTTGGCGTCTAGGCGCCTTGGCGTGGGAAAAATTTCTCGCAAAGCCGTGTCATACACCTATCTTCGCGGCTGAAAAAACATCGAAACTATGGATAATCCTGTCATCATTTTTGGTTCTGGAGCAGCTGGTATTGCGGCCATGGAGGCTTTTGAATCCAATGGTGCTATCATTTACGGTTTTCTAGATGATAAAGTAGAAGGTCATGGCAAAGAAATAGGCCATGTCACAGTACTTGGAGCTATGGAAGACGATGGTTTTTTAAAGCTGATTGGCAAAAAATGTGACCCATTTGTAGCAATAGAATCTGCCAAGGAGCGGAAGTACATTACAGAAATGATCTTAGAAAGACGCAAAATGATGCCCGTAAATTGTATTGACAAAAAAGCTTTTGTTTCTGCCCATGCTTTATTGGGTCATGGCAATTTGTTTGCATCAGGAACTGTGCTGCACGCTCTTGCAAAAGTAGGTAACCACAACCAACTCTTTGCCAATGCTCAGGTAGAGAATGAAGCCCATATTGGAGATTACTGTACTTTAAGTGCAGGAGCATTGGTAGGCAACCGGGTGGTAGTGGAAGATGGTGTATTCATTGGCTCAGGAGCTGTGTTGGTAGAAGGAATTAAAGTGGGAAAAAATGCAAGAATTGGGGCAGGATCAGTAGTTATTTCAGATGTTCCTTCAGGTAAAACATACTTTGGAAACCCAGCAGTAGAATACAAAAGCTAAACTACTTGCAAAACTCTTCTCGATGGTATTTGGCTTTATTGTATCCTAATTGCGTGGCCACATCAATGTCCTTGCAGGCACCTGCAAAATCCTGAAGTTCTCTTCTCACTACTGCACGATTGTAAAATGCATCTACATGCGTATTGTCTAATAGAATGGCTTGATCAAAATCATCTATCGACATATTGAATTCCTTGAGCATGGCCCAAGCATAACCTCTTACAAAATAAGCCTCTGAAAGCATAAAATCTATCTCAAGTGCAGCTGTACAATCCTCTACTGCACCCATATAGTTTTTTACTTCAATTTTTGCAGATGCCCTATTTACCAGCATAGCCTTAGAGTGAGGCACAATCATCAAAGCAGAATCAAACTTTTGAATTGCAAGTCCATATTGCCGTGCATCATAGAGCACCATTGCTTCCATTTTTAGACGCTTGTACTCAGGGTCAGAAACAGTTTTGCTCTGAGCCAAAGCATTCTGCGCTGCAAAAAACAATAACAGTAGCAGTAATACGGGCATGATTAAGGAAAAAACATGGTTGACTAAGGCTGTTATAATTTTTTCCCAAAACTAATCAGTATTTGCTTAATCATAAACATGAATTAAGGTTTTGTGCAAATTGCAAACAATGAATTCTTCCGAACTGATACTCAATGCCGAAGGAGCCGTTTACCATCTGGCACTAAGGCAAGAACATCTTACAGATATCATCCTTACAGTAGGAGATCCTGATAGAGTTCCATTGGTAGCATCCTATCTTGATGAACTAAATTATTCGCATACCCATCGGGAGTTTTCTATAGTGAGAGGTAAAATCCATAATCTTGATGTACTGGTGCTTTCCACAGGCATGGGTACAGATAATATTGACATTGTGATGAATGAACTGGACATTTTGGCCAATATAGATTTGGCAAAGAGAAGAGTCATTAAAAAGCATCGGAAGTTGTATATCATACGATTGGGAACAAGCGGCAGTTTGTCTGAAAATATTGAACCCGGGGATATTGTGTACTCTGATTGTGCAGCCGGTTTTGATTTTTTATCGGCATATTATGGTTTACCTAAGGTATGGGAGCGGCCAACTAAGGAATTAAATCAGTTTCTACACTCTAAAGGATTGAGTGCTTATTTCACAGAATGTGGTGTACAGTTAAAAGATCATTTTTCAACTATTTTCCCTAATGCATTTACGCTTACCCTTCCTGGATTTTACGCACCCCAGGGCAGAAATATCAGATTAAAAGCTCAGATGCCTGATCTTCTCGATATTTATAGAAAATTGGAAGTAAACCATAGGCACCCCGACAATATTGAAATGGAAACAGCCGGTTATTATTTGCTGGGCAAATGGATGGGACATGAGTGCATATCTATCAATGCCATACTCGCCAATAGGCTAAAGGGAGAATTTCATCCCGAACCAGAAACTGTGGTTAAAGCCATGATCGAAAAGGTATTAGACTCTTTAAGGTACTTTAGAAAATAGTTAACCCTAATAAAGTTGGGAATCAAAATTTACGTAGCGTTTGATCCAACTGCCTGGCTCCTCTGATTTTTGTGACAATAGTGTTACAAATTGTCCATTTGGAGTAAATCCGCTGATGCAATAGCCCTGTGGAGACCAGTGTTGCGTATCTACAAATATATCCAATGCTACACCAGTGCCAGGCTGTTCTGCCCACCATTCAGGTCTGACCAATCTCTCCTCCTGAATGCCAATTTTCAAAGAATAACACTGCCCTAAAAGGTTTCCTTCATATGGGTCATGGGGTTTTATGTACAGTGTCCTAGGGTCAGTTTGTCGTACATATTTTCCTTCCTTCAATACAATAACTTGATCCGCCAATGTAAAAACCTCATCCGCCAAATGTGTGGCAAAAACAAAAGTGCCTTTATCTTGACAACAATACTCTTTAACCAAAGAAAATACAGCCATTCTAGCTGCGGTATCTAAGAAAGTAAAGGGTTCGTCCAGTAGAAGCAAAGGAGCTCTTACCAATAATTGAGAAGCCAGATTTACCCTTTGCTTTTCACCGCCAGAGAGCTCGTATACTTTCCGTTTATACAAATGCTTGATAGAAAGTACCTCTGCCAGTTGCTCTATTCGCCTCTTGCTTTCATTAGAAGTTAAATTACGGGTGGTATAGTCCAATTGCTCCAAAACTGTATGCTTCGGGAGCAGACGATCTTCTTGTGAAACAAAAGCCACGCCTATTCTCCCTGCAACTAGTCCTGTAAAGGTGAGGTCAACCTTGCCTTCTGCATACTGTAAAGTGCCCATATCAGCCACTTCATATCCCGCAAGTATTTTGAGTAAAGTAGATTTGCCCGATCCAGAATGACCCATTAAAGCATAGGAAAGATTGGGATCTAAATCAAAATTCAAACCCTTTAACACATTTCCCGCGGTGGGATATTTTTTACGCAGTTTTCTTACTTGGATCATCCGATGTTTTGTGCATTTCCATCAGCCGGGAATATTTCACCACCGGGTAGATAGAGCTTAGCAGAGCCCATAGCCAACCAGGATATCCATTCAACCAATTGCCTTGTATTACAAGGTTTTTAAATAGATAAAAAGGAAAAGACAAAACAAGCAAAAAGGTAGACCTACTCTTGCCTTTGGCAAACATTTCAGTGGCTGCCTTGTGGGTATACTTATCAAGTTTATCAAGATACTGACCCAAATTTCTGTAGCTATAATGTCTCAAAACTCCTTCGAGCACAGGTGCTTTGCCCTTGTATTCTACCTTCTCATGCACCTCGGCATCGTTAAAAGACGCCTGCCTCCGATCAAATAATCGCACCTGCACCTCTCTGCTTTCTTTACCATGCTTGAATTCTTTGCCTAGAAACACCAATGTTCTTCTGATGCCATAGGCAGCGTGAGTGGGTTGCTTTTTCATCAATCGCTGGATATTGTTAGAGAGCTCCTCTGATACTACTTCATCCGCATCGATACTTAAAATCCAATGGTGCTTGGCCATGCTGGTCGCGCATTGCTTTTGTTTGCCAAATCCTCTGAAAGGTTCCTCAAAAACTTTTGCGCCCATTTCTCTACAAATCTCCAAGGTTCCATCTGTGCTGCCAGAATCCAACACTATGATTTCATCACAAAATGATAACGCCTCTAAAGTAGGACGTATCACCTGCGATTCATTAAAGGTGATCATTACAGCGCTGATAGGTAGCATAAGGCAAAAGTGGTGAATAATTTAATTTATGCCCGTTAAATATTGTAATCGATGGTCCCAACTTTAGAAGAGACAGGAGAATGTGTTTTATTTGAGTTTGAAACTAGCTTTGAATCCATGAAGAACGAAAAATTGGAAATGATTTTCAGCAGGCTTAGTAATAAGTCTTGTTTGAAGCAAAGCGTATTTAGGAATACGGGTGTAGTCTTTAACCAGCTTGAGGCTGCTGCATCTGAAATTACTGAATATCTGTCTACTAAAATCAATCCTATCGATAGTCATGTAAAAGTAGAATTCAAATCAGTAAGTGAATTCGAGTTTCAGGTAAAGTTTTCTGGCGATATGCTATCCTTTATTCGTCACTCCAACACTGTTACACTGCCTCCAGACCACCCTGTGATGCAAACTGACTACGTAAAGAATGATCCAAGAAATGGCTATTTCGGACACATTATGGTGTACAATTTTATGGCTGATACCATCAAATACCATAGACTAAATGATCCTGGATACCTAATTGCACGTATTTTGGTGAATTATGAAAATCATTTTTTCTTAGAAAGTGTAAGACAGGTAAACTTCAAACATGA
>DAINOB010000214.1:0-4581 GCA_036735585.1 Cytophagales bacterium
GCTGATAATGTCATTAGTGCTTACAAGCTTCAAATACCTGCAAGCAGTCTTCAATAACTACATGCACAAATGCCATACAGCTACATGGTTGATGGTTGTTTGTACAATTCTTGCCGTTTTAGGATGTGATAAGCAAACCAATAAAAGCTACCAACCTGCTACGCCCATTCATTTCCCTGAACGAGCAGCGGAATTTGAAGACAACAAGAGCACAGCAGCAGGAGTTGCTCTAGGTTTTCAACTCTTTAGAGAACCTCTTCTTTCTGGCAACGGTAGCATATCTTGTGCTTCTTGCCATAGACCTGAGGCTCATTTTTCAGATCCAGGTAAGGCATTTAGTACATTACTTGGCCAAGAACCACCTTTGCGACACACGCCTAGTTTAATAAACTTAGCATGGCAAAACTCTTTTTTCTGGGACGGTGGATCAGGGAATCTGGAATCTGCCTCTGCAGGTCCTCTTAAAGGCCATAGGGAAATGGGTCAGGACTTGGCTTTAATGGTTAAAAAATTGCAAGATCATCCTGAATACCCTGCTAGGTTCCAAGCAGCATTTGGATCTGACAGCATTGTGAGTGCTTATGTACTCCGTGCTTTGGCTCAGTATATGCGATCTGAGGTAGATTCTAACACAAAATACGATGCTTACATCAAACAAGAATACCAACCCAATGACTTGGAACTAGAAGGAGAGCAAGTATTTTTAAGAAATTGTGCTGCATGTCATCAACCTCCCCTTTTTACCGACCATCAATTTCACAACACAGGTTTGGATACTGTATTTGAAGGAGGAGAATTCAATCTACTTGCAGGAAGGGCTAGGATAACTGGAAAAGAAGAAGATCTCGGCAAATACAAAACCCCAAGTCTTAGAAATTGGAAACATACGCCACCCTATATGCATGATGGCAGGATTTCAACAATTACCGATGTGCTGAATCACTATAGATTTGGACTTATGGAATCAACTACACTAGATTCTCTTCTTAAAGACAAAGGAAACCTCGGACTAAAATTGGATGAAGCGGAAATACCTGCTCTTTTAGCTTTTCTCGAACTTTTAAACACTCAAGATCCATGAAATTTATAATATTTTCTTGTGCATTGGTTTTTGGAACCATCGTTTTCTTTAGCTCCTGCAAAAAGGACGATCCTCAGCCTACCATTGGTCAAAATACTGTTGCTCAACCTATAAAGATAAGAGCAAGCTCTCTAAGAGGTAATTGGAAGACGAGCAGTGTTTCTATAAACGCTCAATCCAAAACTTCTGAATACAGCACTTATGAATTTGAGCTTGCCCCAAATAATGTTTTAAGAGTGATTCAGCGCCCAAATCTTGATCAAAAGGCAGGAGGAAGCTGGGTGGTTGCTCAAGATAGCATGAGCTTTTCTTTGAACTTCACAGGTAATGAGCCTAAACTCACCACGCTCTCTGGTGAATATTCGTTGCTTGGATTTACAGTAGATTTGTGGACCATATCTCGAAAAACAAGTCCTTCAGCGCAAATACAATTTACTGGGTCTAAGTAATCAAAGTTGGAGTGAGCTGGGTATTACTTGCATTGATCTAAAAGAGATGATATCTCCTTTACAGGCACTAGTCCTTCTTTATTGCCCCATGAATTGTGGATGTAAGTAATCAAGGTGGCTATATCTAAAGGTGTAAGCTGAGCATTGCCAGGCATTTTAACTATTGCTTTTGACTCCAACCCACTACCCTTTTTTATCATACAAGTGGTATAACTCAGGTCATTTACTCTAGAATTATCTGCTATAGATGGGTAAATACCTTTGAGCCCTTTCCCATCTTCCTGATGGCAATTGGAGCAATGGGCTACATATACAGCTTTGCCCTGTAGCATATACTTTGTGAACTTTTGCTTTTGAGGGTCAGTACCACAAGAAGATAAAATGACATTTACACTCAGTGTGATCATGGTGATTGAAGCCACAAAAAACAAAAACCTACTCTTGTTCATTCAACAATTGATTAATAGCAACAATCAACTTATCCACTTCAGTAGACTTGGTACCATCGTAATACCCTCTAATTCTTTTCTTTGTATCCACTAAAATGAAAGCTCCGCTGTGCACAATTCCTCCTGGTTCTGATGCATCTTCTTTAGCTGTAACCATAAACGAACCTTGACCCAGTTCATAAATCTCGTTTTTATCTCCTGTAAGCATGTTCCATCGAGGTGCAGAAACTCCCAATTGATCTGCAAACGCTTTAAGCAGTGCTACAGTATCATGCTCAGGATCTATACTGAATGATAGAAGTCTGAGGCGATTTTCCTTTTCAAACACTTCATACAATCTCAGCATTTGGGTTTTCATCACCGGGCAAATGGTGGGGCAAGAGGTAAAGAAAAAGTCGGTCACGAATATTTTATTCTCAAAATCAGCTAAAGAAACCACTTGGCTATCTTGATTTAAGAAAGCAAAATCGGGGATGGTATGATAAATCGTGTCTATCTGTTTTTTGCCATCAACAAGCTTTTCCACGACCGATCTCGGGCCCATAATCGGCAATTCAGGATCTTTTGGCACCAGCCTACTGCATGATGAGCTCAGGAAAGAAAGGGCAATAACAATCCAAAAATATTTATTGACCATAAACTTCTATCGCAGCTTTACCTAATTCTATGCCCTCTTGCATTTTTGATTTCATATTCAGTACTACCACTTTTTCCTCTCTGAGGTAAAGTAATAGGCTGTCTTTGTCCTGAATAGTATTGCCTTTGTAGGCGCGCATCCATTCCATCATCACTTTCTCTGCTTGCAACAATCCATCAATTCCACTTTGAATTTTCTCCGTTCTTTCAGTAGATGTGGTATCCGTATTTTCAGATGTATCTTTCATGGTTAGCAATGTTTTTTTCATTCTAAAGATTTCATCCATTTGTGGCATCATTTCATCGTGTACGGCCATTACTTCTGATTTGAGGGCTGCAATCTCTTCTTTTTTGGCATCCTTGCATGATAAAACAAGTAGGGAAGCAATCCCCAGTATAACGACAAGGGCCAGTTTTGATACAAAAGATTTCATAAGCTTATTAGTTTGAAGAATTTAAGCAAAGGTAAAAACAACCTGCTCTGTATTAGATAAACTTGATAGCAGTTTTAATAGTTTTCATTAGAGAAAATATTTAACCTTACACATGATTAGCTTTTGGGAGCAGGAGAGTATTTGGGAGTATGAAGTACTTATAGTTGGTGCTGGAATCGTAGGATTATCTGTAGCTGCTGCAATAGCAGAAAGCTATCCACGTGCAAAAATATTGGTGGTAGAGCAATACTCCATTCCTGGAGGCGCGAGTCTGAGGAATGCAGGCTTTGCTTGCTTCGGCAGCTTTACAGAAGTGCTTGAAGATATTGAGAATATGGGAAAAGAGGAGGCTCTTAAACTCATCATGATGCGCTATGAAGGACTTCAGATCACCAGAAAAAGGTTGGGTGATCAGAAAATTGATTTTCAGCAAGTGGGAGGATATGAGTTGATCACCGCAGCAGATGCAGCCAAGCTGAATGAACTTGAAACTATAAATGAATGGCTACACAGTGAATTTGCCCTATATCTATATAGAGAGGCTTCTGCACAAATTAAAAGTTTTGGGTTCAATGAAAAATTGGTTTCTACACTGTTGTTTAACCCTTTAGAAGGTCATTTAAATACAGGGAAAATGATGAGCGCATTGCATGCTTATGTGGTGCAAAAAGGCGTGAAGGTGGTTTATGGATGCAAATTAGATCTTCTTCAAAATACATCTATGGATCAGGATTCAATGCAACTTATGGTAGATGGAAAACAATACAAAATCAAATGCAAATCTTTGATAATGTGCACGAATGCCTTTTCTAAAAACTTGTTGCCAGCCGAAGATATTCGTCCAGGGAGGGGTTTAATTTTGGTTACTGAGCCTTTGGCAACAATTCCATTTCAGGGTACTTTTCATTTTGATCGAGGATATTACTATTTCAGAGATTTGGGGAAAAGAATTTTAATTGGTGGTGGACGTCACCTTGATGTTGAGGGAGAAACTACTTTAGAGCAAGGAGTAAATCCCTTGATTTTCAATGGAATACAAGCACTTCTTAGAGAGGTGATTGTCCCAGAAAAAGAACTAAAAATAGACTACACTTGGTCAGGGGCTATGGCCTTTGGCGCTCAAAAAAAGCCCATCATCAAAAAGATAGGGAAAGGACAGTATGCTGCTGTGAGAATGGGTGGAATGGGTGTGGCAATAGCTGGAAAAGTAGGTACCGAAGTGGCAGGAATGGTAAAAGATGATCTAGTGTAGGAATTTGAATCTTTTAATTCTTATTTTTTGAGTTGCCTGGTTCCCAAATAATTCTTGCAAAGGAACTCAATCTCTCATTTTCTCTACTTACCGGAATACCCGCCACAATTCCAATCAAGAAATGCTCAGAAATACCCAAGCGCATTTGTGGTCTAAGGGTAGCAAACATTCTTTCATCGATAATCTGTTTGTTCACTTCCAAGCCTATAAAGTTTCGAGTACCCCTGATCATGTAATGAATGTTGCTATTAATTTCGAAGGAAAACGCTGGCTTATCCAT
>DAINOB010000215.1:0-4558 GCA_036735585.1 Cytophagales bacterium
AGAAACATAATATGCTCACCTATTTCCATCACTGAATTCATATCATGAGTCACTACGATGGTGGTCATATTGAATTCTTTGGTAATTTCTTCAATGAGGTTGTCAATGCGGATGGCTGTTTGTGGATCAAGACCAGAATTGGGTTCATCACAGTAGAGATATTCAGGATTCATCACAATAGCCCTAGCAATGCCCACCCTCTTTTTCATTCCACCACTGATTTCGCTTGGCATCTTTTTATTGGTATTTTCTAGGCCTACCCTTTTCAAGCAAAAATTTACTCTATCCAATTTCTCACTTTCGGGCATTTTGGTGAGCATATCCAAAGGGAATTTCACGTTACCTTCCACATTTTTAGAGTCAAACAGTGCACCACCTTGAAAAAGCATGCCTATCTCTCTGCGAATATCCGTGCGAATGTCTCTATCTGCTGTGGTAAAGTCTCTATTGCCATAGAAAACCTGCCCACTATCGGGTTTGATAATGCCTACCATACATTTCATGAGTACACTTTTGCCAGTACCGGAAGCCCCAATGATCAAGTTGGTAGCGCCTTTGTGAAAAGTGCCACTTACCTTTTCAAGGACTACTTTACCATCAAATTGCTTGCTGATATTTTCTATCCTAATCATAATAGCAACTGGGCCAATAAATAATCTGCGACCAATATGGCAATACAACTGCTGGTAACTGCATTGGTGCTGCTCTTGCCCACCTCCAATGCGCCTCCCACCGTAAAATATCCCGTGAATGAAGATATAGAGGCAACTAGAAAGGCAAATACTACAGATTTGATCAAAGCAAAAGTCACATTGAACTCATTAAAATCTGCTCTTAATCCAAATACATATTGGCTTTCTGTGAGAAGTCCAGCATATACCCCTGCCAAAAAACCTCCCAATATGGAGAGGAAAGCAGCTAAAATGACGAGCAATGGATAAGTTAAAAGTGCCGCGACTATTTTGGGCAACACAAGGTAGGAAGCTGAGTTGATGCCCATCACTTCCAAAGCATCTATCTGCTCAGTAATACGCATGGTCCCTAACTCTCCAGCGATATTAGATCCTACTTTTCCTGCAAATACAATCCCGATTACTGTAGGTGCCAATTCCAGCATAGTCATATCTCGCACAAGTAAACCTATAACGTACTTAGGAATAAGGGGTGATATAAGATTAAAGGCCGTTTGAACAGCAGTAACGGCTCCTATAAAAGTGGAAACTATTACTACAATCAGAATACTGTCTACCCCAATTTTCATGCATTCGTCTAAGGTTTGACTTACATAAACTTTGAAAGATTCCCTTCGAGTAAATAGTGTACCTAAAAAAATAATGTATTTGCCAATTTTTCGCATAGCACGCTATTCTAAGAGCATTCAAACCTACGTCAAAAGCCTGAATTGCACAAAGAAACTATCAAGGTAGGAGGAGTGTAGAATATTTGAATTTGTACTTCAAACATTGAATATCAATATGGGTTCTATATTTGCATAAAAAGCATCATGCCTTTCAAAAAAGACGCACTAATATATTTGGTTGATGATGATCTGGTGATGCTAGAGATTCTGGACAGGCATTTGGAGCTATACCAATACACCAATGTAAGAAGATTTAGCAATGGGGAGGACATGATTGAATCCCTCAATAAAGCTCCAGATCTCGCCATTATTGATTACAAATTAAGCAGTGACGAAACAAGATTGAATGGATATGACCTTTTTCACCATCTAAAAGCCAAATGCCCAGAAACAAAAATTGTAATGCTGAGTGCCCAGGAAGACGGTGAATTGGTGATTAAAATGATTAAGCAGGGGCTAAGAGATTATATCATTAAAGACAGTCACATGCTCAATGAAATCGCACAACTGCTTAAGGAATAAGCATCTTACACGGGCATTAACTGAAAAATAGGCAGTTCTTTCGTTTCCTTATACTTTTCTGCCGTTTTACCTTTTCCTGCCTTTAGCTCTCTCAATAAGTAAATGGAAGACTTTGCGAAATCATCGTAATACACTCTGACAGTTAGGACTCTGGTATTCAATTCACGTATTTCTTGTTCCATTTCTAAAATGCCTGGATACCGCTCAATATCTTTGATTTGCATGACTATGTCGAGGGCAGCTCTTACTGCTTTTTCACTCGCTAAGTCATATTCATCAATTTTACTCGAAACTGAGATACTCTCCATAGAATACTCCAGAGCTTGCACCTCTTGAAGGGCCTTTTTAGCTTCCTCAATTCTCTGTGACTCCACAATCATTTGGTACTCCACATCCTCTATAATTCTTTTAATGAGGAAAAACTTTCTCTGGTCATTGGCAGCAACAGAATCGAATGCCACAATAGCACTATCCGTAACTTCAAGATATCTCTGCTCCAATTCCAGTGCGGCTTTTTCTTTTCCCCCGTCAGTACAAGAGGATAATAAGGCCAATGCCCAAAAAACGAGAATACTTTGTTTGATCATATAGGTTTAAATTGCTCAAAAGCTTGCTTACAGTTGTCGCAATAGTGCAAAGATCGACAAAGTGTAGGTCCAAAAGGAGATTTGAGCAAAGTATTGTCACTGTCACAATATGGACAATGTACGTGCTCCAAAATATCGAGCTCTATGACATTGCCATGTACAGGTGGTGGAGCTAGTCCGAATTGTTTCAAAGCTACCCTGCCCTTTTCTGTCAATTTATCTGAACTCCACGGTTCATCAAAGTTTATGATCACCTTAAAATCTTGAACTCCATTATTTACCAAAACTCGCTCTACATCCTTTTTCATGGCATCCATTGCAGGACAGCCCACAAAAGTCGGTGTCATGTATACCATCAATTCACCATCAGAGGATTCTACGATCTTGGTAATTACGCCCATATCCACCAGAGACAAAACTGGTATTTCTGGATCCATGACCTCCTTAAGCCATTCTTTTACCTCATCCAGATTGTACTTATTACTTACCATTCTGCCGTGGGGTCTATCTTAAACACTTCGGACATTTCATCCAGAAGTGGCTGCAGAAATGGTGTATGTTCTCCTTTTCGACCACCTAATTCTGCAGAATAGGCCTCTAAAGGTAGCGTGCTAAGCCTTGTTTTACCAAGTACTGTTTGCACAGATTCCCACCATCTTTCCATTAGGACTTTTTCTCCAAGAAATACCCCTTCCGATAACAAGATATCTTCATAAGGACCAGGTTCAAAAATTCCCAAAGCAAAGGGCATGGCAGCGTCTAAGGAATGTTGCAATCGTTGATAGGCTTCCTCATCATCCACACTACCCAACTGCTTGATCCAAGTATTGGCGTGCATGGTATGGTACTTTACCTCTCCCTTTATTTTTTTTGCCAGCTGCGCCAAGGGAGAAAAACTACTTTGAGATAGCATTTCATAGCGTATCAATTCAGCTGTATCAAAAAGGAAATGCCTAATCAAACTAAAGTCATACTCACCAATGGGCAGTTCTACGAATTTGCAATTATGAAACTGAGGAGCATTTCTAGTAAAAGCTACAGTATCAGGCTCTTGCTCGCCTAACTCATGTAGGATTTTATACATAGCCCAGCTTTGACCCACTTTATCCTGAGCCATAGAGCTAAAAGCAATATCTTCTTCCAAAATAGGCCCTATACCTGTCCACTCAGAATTTCTATGACCAAGTATCAATAAATCATCGGCCATTTTGTACACTAACTCTTTAATTGATTCGGTATGCATGGCTAGGTAATATGGTCTGTTCTCTGTTTGTACGCATTGATTTTATCAGCTGATTTGTATGCTATGGCATCTCTGTATTTCTTTTCTGGCAGTGTAAACCATAGATCTTTGTCCTCATCATTGCTGAAAAGCATATGCACTGTTTTAATCAGCCAAACCTGAAATGTTTGTTGATCGCGAAAGTTCAGACTTGCTTGGTATAATGCATCCTCATACGATTTGCCATATACTCGCCCCACATATACTTGTTGTTTTCCCCTTTTCTTTAGGTGAAATATCTCATAAGATTCTAAATCTCCATCTTGAGCAGGTGTAAGAACTGCTAGGTCGTAGGCTGAAACATCAGCATCCGAAATTCCTGAGGTAAATACATTCTGAGTTTTAGCAATCCACATTCCTGTACAAGTATACCTTCTGGAATATTGTTCTTTTCCAAAAAGAAAGGCCATGTCTTCATTAGGTGCATGCACTATACCTGCATGTTCGAAGGGCTTTCCTTCTTTGAGTTGAAAAAAAACTTCGTAGGTCTCAAATTGATCGAGCGGTGTCTTAGGAGTAGGCTCTGACTCTTGCCAAATGCTTAGTCTGTTAATTCTAGGATCTAATGAGCTTACTGAATCTGCCATACGCAGTAGATTAAGCTAAAGGAGTAACGTAGGTAGCTTTAGGGCTTAACAAAGCTTTGCGCACCCAAGCACCTCTTTCCTCAGCGGTTCTTCTTACAGCAAGTCTTTCAGCATTGCAAGGGCCGTCACCGTTGATCACACGCTTAAATTCCTCCCAATCAGGTTCGGTGTATTCCCATTCCCCTGCTTCGTTCTTTTTAAGTTTATCATCGGGTAGTGT
>DAINOB010000216.1:0-4552 GCA_036735585.1 Cytophagales bacterium
TTGGACACCTGTCTGCAAATACTATCATTTGCATCTAGCATTTCAGCCCCAGCCTTACCGTGCATGGACTCCAATCTTGTAGTGATCAGTTCTTTGATTTTATAGAATCCAGTAGTGCTTTTGGTAGTCTGACTGAATAAAGTAATGGGTCTGGAATAATCGATTTTGTCTAAATCTTTTTCATCGGTTACAACGATTGCATTTTGTTGAGTTTGCCCTACTATACCTTCCACCTCCGCATGTCCTGATTGACCGTAGATCACGACTTGACTGTTGTTGTTTTTGCCTGCATCATAGGCATATTTCACTCTGTTTTGAAGCTTCAGCACCACAGGGCATGAGGCATCCACGAGTGTCAAATTATTTTCGATTGCGGTTTGATAGGTAGAGGGAGGCTCTCCATGTGCTCGGATGAGTACCTTGGCATTTTTGAGTTTAGACAGCTCTTCTCTATTAATTATTCTAAGACCTTTATCGTGCAATCGCTTTACTTCCATGCTGTTGTGCACTATATCTCCTAGACAGTAGAGTTGAGGACTTTCTTCCATTTCATCTTCTGCCATTTGAATGGCAAACTCTACTCCAAAGCAATAGCCAGAGTTCTCATCTATAGTGACATGCAACGATGTTTTCATGTGTTCATCAGATTTATGCATCTTCATTTGGGTGAATTGCTTTATGGCCATGATCCAACTTATACTGTTTGTAAATTATCTTGGATAAGGCGTGATTAACTACAAAATCAACTTGTTCGTCAATGGATAGGTAAGAGGTATCGAGTTCTAGCGCATCACCAGCTTTCCTCAAGGGGCCTTCAGCTCTATTGGCATCTATATGATCTCTTTTTGCCAAATTCTCTTTTATAACATCAAGATTTACCAATTCATTCCTTTGCAAGAGTTCTTGTTGCCGCCTTGCCGCTCGAATATTTATATCAGCGGTCATAAAAATTTTTAACTCAGCATCTGGAAAAACGATAGTTCCAATATCTCTTCCATCCATCACAAAGCCTCTTTTTCTGCCCATAAGTTGTTGTTGAGCTACCATTTCTTTCCTCACTCTTGCCACCGCACTCACCTCACTCACAAAGTCAGCAATCTCCATTTGCCTGATCTCCTTCTCAACATTCAAGCCATTCAGAAAAGTCTCATTTTTGTCTGTTTTTGAATTGAAAATAAAGTTGATAGAAATTTGTGATAGGGCTTTTTCTACGCTTTTGGGATTAGAAAGGTCAATAAAGTTTCTCAACATAAATAATGTTGTAGCCCTATACATTGCTCCTGTGTCTATATAGCCGTATCCTAAAGCAGAGGCCACTGCACGGGCTGTAGTACTTTTGCCACAGGATGAATATCCATCAATAGCTACTATGATTTTCTGCACGATTTAGTTTAAGAGACTAACAATCTTTGGTAGGACAAGGAATTGCTCCTTTTTTGGGTAGTTTTCTATAGCGCTTAGGCTTTGATGAAGCGCAACCATAGCAGATTGAAGCTAACAAAACCAAAACGAGAAGATACTTGATCTTTGGAAAAATTCGCATAAGAAGTTTGGTTTACTCTGATCTATTGGTGTATGATTGCAAATTAGATGAGTGGCCAAAAGTAATGAATACAGTGCATTTGAAGAAATCTAAAAGTAGGTTGGTGAATCCACAACACTTGCTTTCAGGGCTTTACCTCTTCTGGGTTGTTGTAGTTTTTTCAGGGGTCTTATTGATTCTTATTCCGCTGATGATCCTTCCCATGATTATCGACAATATAAAAGGTGGGAGGATTACCTTCTTTTTGATCACGCTTTGGGCTCAAATATTTTCCTTGCTCACCGGAATTAGATATGAGATAGAAGGCTTAGAAGAGCTCAATAAAATCAAGACAGCTATTCTAGTTCTCAATCATAGATCATTTTTAGATACACCAGCCATACCTCTAATTGTGAAAGGACAGTTTCGAGCATTGGGTAAAAAAGAGATGGTGAAAGTCCCTCTATTTGGGTTGCTCTATCGCTTTGTGGTGGTGATGGTAGATCGAAAAAGCAACGAAAGTCGACAGAAGAGCATTAGAGAATTGATGTATTTCATTCAGAACGGGGTATCGGTGGTGATATTCCCAGAAGGTAGAATGAATAGAACAGATCAATTGCTGACGCCTTTTTATGATGGCGCATTCAGAATAGCACTGGAGACACAGACCCCAGTGCTTCCTGTAGTTTTATGGAATTCTGCCGCCTTATTGCCGAGAGGGAAGCCATGGTTGGCTAGGCCAGGGAGAATCAAAGTTCGGGTGTTACCGCCTATACTGGTAGAAGGCTTAGATATTTCAGACTTGCCTTCGCTAAAAACGAAGACTTTTGAAACAATGCATGAATCTTTGCAGTCTTTAGAGGTGATCTCATCCAAAGCAAAGCAATCCTAGTAATGGATTGATTTAATGCAGTTATCTTGAATTTTTAATGCATGTTTGTGTTTATTGACATGTTAACCGATAGTTGAATGAGTAAATCAAATAGTATGAAGCCCTACATTTTTACGACAACGTTTTTAAGTATGCTCACAATAGCTAACACGCTTGAAGCCCAAACTAGATTGATTGAAAAAGTTCAAGCTAGTGAAGTAGAAATACTCATTCCCTATGAGAAATATGTACTTCAAAATGGACTTACCCTAGTAATACATGAAGACCATTCTGATCCAATTGTGCATGTAGATGTTACCTATCACGTTGGTTCGGCTAGAGAAGAAATCAGCAAGAGCGGGTTTGCGCACTTTTTTGAGCACATGATGTTTCAGGGTTCTGATAATGTAGGGGATGAACAACATTTTAAAATAGTATCTGAATCCGGTGGCACCTTGAATGGAACTACCAATAGAGATCGAACCAATTATTTTGAAACCCTACCATCCAATCAATTGGAAGTAGGTCTATGGCTGGAAGCCGATCGGATGGGTTTTTTATTGGATGCTGTGACCCAGAAAAAATTTGAAATTCAGAGAGCCACAGTAAAAAACGAGCGTGGTCAAAACTATGACAATCGTCCTTATGGATTGGTAGGCGAAACGGTAAGCAAAACTCTTTATCCGTATGGTCACCCGTATTCTTGGCTTACCATTGGGTATATTGAAGACTTGAATAGGGTAGGAGTACAAGACCTTAAAAACTTCTTCCTACGCTGGTATGGGCCCAACAATGCAACTGTAACAGTAGGTGGCGATGTGAATCCAAAAGAAGTAGTTGCTTTGGTAGAGAAGTATTTTGGTAGTATTCCCAGAGGTCCAGAAGTAAAAAAGATGGAGCTGCCATTGCCTATTTTAGAGAAGGATAGATATATATGGTATGAGGATAAAATTCGATTCCCACTCCTTCAAATGGTTTTTCCTACGGTTCCAAATTACCATCCTGATGAAGTAGCCCTAGATTGTCTTGCAGAGATTTTAGGGGGCGGAACTACTTCTTTGTTTTATAAAAACTTTGTGAAGGCACAGCTAGCTGTACAAGCCAATGTATCGCATCCAGCTTCTGAGTTGGCAGGTGAATTCACCATGACTGTGGTAGCCTATCCAGGCAAGCAGTTATCTGATATGGAGGCCTTGGTAAGAAGTACCTTGCTAGAATTCGAAAAGCGCGGAATTTTAGATGATGACTTGGTTAGATTCAAAGCTGGATATGAGTCTGGACTTATAAACAGCTTGCAAAGTGTATCTGGTAAGGTGTCTCAATTGGCTGCTTATGAGACTTTTTTGGGCAATCCAAACCACATTACCACTATGACAAAACAACACGCTTCGCTCACGAAGGAGGATGTGATGCGTGTGTATAACAAATATTTAAAGGGTAAGTATGCAGTAGTCTTATCGGTAGTTCCTATTGGTGATTCCAAGTTGGCAGCTTCTCAAGAAAAGTATCAAGTACAAACAGGAAACGGCTCTTTACAGATTAAAGAAGATTATAGAGGCTTGAAGTACATCAAACCAAAAGATAATTTTAATCGCAGCATCAAGCCAGAATCGGGTCCAAATCCAGTAGTTAAAGTACCTGCTTTATACAGAGGAGCATTTGACAATGGAATCAAATACATTGGAACAGTAAATAAAGAGCTTCCCACTGTCACTATTCAGATCGTAATTCCTGGTGGACACAAGTTACAGGCCTCGAATCTTGGCAAAGCTGGTTTAGCCTCTCTCACGGCTCAAATGATGAATGAATCTACCCTGAAGTATTCTTCAGAAGATTTGGCAAATGAGCTAGATAAATTGGGTAGTAGCGTATATTTCTTTGTGGGAAATGACAATACCACACTTGTAATCCAAACCATGGTAAAGCACATGGACAAAACTATGCAGTTGGCAGAAGAACGTCTTCTTAGACCTGCGTTTTTGCCTGCTGATTTTGAGAGAATTAAAAACCAAACCTTAGAAGGAATTGCCAATCAGAATACCCAACCTACTGCCATTGCCAATAAGGTGTACAGCAAATTGCTGTATGGAGACAATCACATTTTTGGGGTTCCTATTTCTGGAACCACACAGTCTGTCAATGCCATAACACTCGATGAA
>DAINOB010000217.1:0-4510 GCA_036735585.1 Cytophagales bacterium
TTCGATGGCTATTCACTGTGTTATTTACCTGTGAAAATGGTCTTCGCAAATGCTCAAGAAGAGCAATTGTTTATTTCAAAAATGGAATCCAGCATCGTAAAAGCACTCCCGAGATCATGAAGAGTAGAAACTATCTGTTGGGTTTCCTTCTAGGGTTGTTCAGTGTGATGAACGGATTACAAGCGCAAATTCTCGATGACAGCACTGTGCAGGTATATGGACCTAACACCACTTTTTACCAAAGAATAGAAGATGTAAGGGTTGGAAACGAAACTTATAGTAGGCCTGATACTAGTTTGAATGAAATTGAGCAATATCTATACAACTACCAAGAGGGTGTATTATTTCAGGATTTAGGGCTTATGCTCACTCCATTGCATAAAGTATATTTAAGTCCAAATCATCAAGTAGGTACATCTTGGGGTATGGAAACATTAGATTCTTACATGCCAAGTCCAGAGCGATCAAAGTACTTTGATACCCGATCTCCTTATTCTCGACTTTCCTATGTTCAAGGAGGAAGAAGACAGAATAGATTAAAAACTACCCTTTACCGACCCTTAACTCCACGCTGGAGTGCAGGTTTTGAGGTGCAGAGAGCCACTGCCGACCGACAAGTAGCATTACGAAGAAGTAGGGAGATACAGACGGATCATTGGTCTGCTGCTTTCACCACCAGATTTTTGTCTAAAGACAGCAGTTATCGCCTATACGCAGGGTATCATCATTTAAGACATAAACTTTTTGAAACAGGAGGGATTTTGCCCTTACCTGGTGAGACACGTGTAGATTTATTTGACTACCAACTAGAGCGGGTAAAACTTAGTGACACCGTAATCAATCTCGATACCCGACATCAATGGCACCTGTATCATCAATATACCATTCCCGGAACTCAGATTTTATTGTTTCATGAATGGAGCCGCACCGCAAGACTTAACAGCTTTGACGATCGAAATTTGCGTGCAAATATTGATTTCTATCCAGTTTCATCGGAGAACATCATACGAGACACCTCATCCATTCCAATAGAATTATATGAACAATACTATCATCACGGACGCCTACAAGAACACCACGTAGGAGCAGGTTGGAATATCAATCAGGACTGGAATATTAGAGCAGGCACTAGATTTCGATTTGGTAGAATGCGATACACCAACGATACCGATGGACCCTCCTACAGTGAGCAATTTCTCACTACAACGCTGGCTTATGCTAAAGATAGCAACGAAATAAGCATTCACGGTGAAATAATGCCCGGTAGAGATTTTACACTTCAAGTTTCAGGCAATTACAAGGGTATTCAACTATACGCTGCGCAATCCTCAATAAGCCCTGCCTTAACACATCGACTTTGGCAAAGTAGGTACTACAGTTGGAGAAATGAATTTAGCAATCGAATACAATCTGAGCTTAGGGCATCTTATCCCTTAAAGGTAGGAAAACAGGTTTTTAGTCCTGTTGCAGAATGGTCTTCTGTAGAAAACATGATTTACTTCGATACTTTGGCAGAGATTAGGCAATACAATGGTTTGATTTCCCAGTGGAAGGCAGGCATAGAGTCGAAATTGCTCTTAGGCAAATGGCATTTTGACCTCAACGCAACTTTTGCAGGAACCAATAATGAAGATATCCTTCGCATCCCAGATATACATGCTCGTGGCAGAATTTACTATGCAAACAGAGTCTTTAAAAAGACCTTACCCATCCAAATAGGAACCTATATCTTTTGGATGTCAGCTTATCCAGGTATGCAGTATATGCCTGCTACTATGCAGTATTACTTGCAAAACGTGCTTGAAATTCAGGGATATTTATACGCAGAACTCTTTGTCAGCTTTCGTGTGAGAACCAGTACAGTTTTCTTTAAAGTATGTCAAGTCAATCAGGGATTGATGGGCGAAAATGGGTATTTCGTAACACCTTTTTATACTGCACAGCAGCGCTCGTTGGAGTTTGGCTTTAATTGGAATTTTTATGATTGAGACGGTTAGAGATTTCAGCACCTCCGTGTTAGGCTTGCAACTCCCAACGGATCCTCGCTGGGTAGATATTGCCTCTATGAATATCCACGACATACTGGTAGACCATGCGTATTGTGAGCAGAAGGCTGCCAGCAGTTGCATTTCATTGATAATTCAGTTTCCAGACAAGGCACAATTGGTGGAAGTTCTGACACCGGTAGTAGCAGAGGAATGGGCACATTTTGAACGTGTAATGGATGAGCTGCGCAAAAGGGGATATAGCTTTGGCCCTTCAAGAAGGGATGCTTATGTGGCGGCTCTTCAAAAGATAGAGCGAAAAGGAGGCTCAAAAGTCCAGCAATTGACTGAAAAGCTGCTGATTAACGCTTTGATTGAGGCCAGAAGTTGTGAAAGGTTTAAACTGCTCTCTCAACACATTTCTGATGTAAGTCTGCGCTCTTTTTATCATGAACTGATGGTATCAGAAGCAGGTCATTATCGAAATTTTATTGAATTGGCAGAGGTGTATTCCCCAACAGATCAGGTGAGAATGAGATGGAAAGAACTGCTAAAAGAAGAGGCTAGGATTATGCAAGAACTGGAAGTTCGAGCCGATCGAATGCACTAATTTTTGAATTTATTTAATTGCAAAAGCCAACCAACTTGTTCTCCAATCAAATGTTGCCATAGAAATACCAAGGCAAATTGAATTCCCGCTAGCACGGCCATGCTTCCCGCTATGGATACATTGAGCACTGCTGCCAGCATATAGCCTAAAACTGCACTGCTGGTTCCCAGCAAGCAGGTCCAAAGAAGCATTCCGCGTAAGTGCTTGCTAAGCAGCCATGCAGTAGCAGGATTTACTACCAAAAAAGCAACTACCAAAATTGCCCCCACACTTTCAAAAGAGGCTACTGTAGTAAAAGAAACGGCACCCATCACTACCTGATGCCATAGGGCAACGGGAATCCCTATAGCTGCTGCATACTGAGGATCAAAATACGAAACCTTCAATTCTTTGAAGAAAAACAAAACCCCAAGGATCAGGAAAGCCAACAGCGGACCTAGCACCCAGATGGCCTTTGGCCCGATAGCTTTACCAGCCACAGTCCATTGCTGCAGTGGGACATAAGCTATTTCTCCATAAAGAACACAGTCCTGATCTAAGTCTACTTTGCTGGCATATTTAGAAATTAGTATAACCCCAACAGCAAACAGGAATGTAAACAATACCCCCATAGAAGCGTCTGCTTGTAATCCTGCTTTGTGTTGGAGCCAATGAATAGCGTATGCCGTAGCAATTCCCATACTTCCCGCTGCCAGCAGCATCACCAGGGGATTGCGTTCACCACTGATAAGAAAAGCCACGACAATACCAGGTAAAACAGCATGAGAAAGCGCATCTCCCATCATGGCCATACGCCTAAGCACAATAAAGCAGCCCGGTATCCCACAGGCCAAAGCCACCAAAATACCCGTAAGCATTACCCATAAATCATCGCTGTGCAAGGTAATCATCATCTAATAGGGGATTTCTGAGTCGTGAGGGTCTTTAGAAGGGAATCCAAGCTCTTCTTCCAGCCGCTGTTCCAATTCAGGGGTGATAAAATGTTCTACAGATTCGGCATCATCATGCAAGTGATCTTGAGGCAGATTCAGTCTTTGGCTCAAATACATTTCCCAAAGTCTATGCAGCTTCACAATCCTTCTGGCTCTGGTTAAACCAGATGGGGTCAGCTCATAATTTGATGTTTGACTTAGTTCAACATCACCTTCTTTTATAAGTTTTCTTAGAGATTGATTGAGTCTTTTCTCTTCAAAGCCCATTCGTATAAAGATTTCTTTGGCCTGCATAGGCTGTTGATGGTGATAGATGGCTTTCAAAATATTTTCGTTTGCTATGAGCTGGCGCTGTTTCTGTCTTTTAATCATCTTTGATAGAAAGCCTTTGTTAGGAGCCGCTAAAAATGAATAGAAAGCTATAAGGCTCAGCATTACCACTATCCAAGGCCCCGTAGGCATTCCTTCCCAAATGAGGCTCACATACACCCCTGACATTGCCGCCAAACCGCTGAAAAGTACGCTGATGAGGAGCATAGTTTTCAAGCTATCAGACCAGTAACGAGCGGCTGCAGCAGGGGTGATCAAAACAGCAGCCATCAAAACTACTCCCACACTTTGAATGCCCAACACTACTGCCAACACCGTAAGGATACTCAACACTTGCTCCAACAATAAAACAGGTAAGCCTATAGACAAAGCATAAGATCTGTCGAAACTGAGAATTTTTAAAGGGTAAAATCCAAGCCAAAGAATGCACAAAATCAAAACGGCAAGGAACCCATAGGCAATAAGATCACTGCGTAAAATGGAAGCAGCATTTCCGAATAAAAATTTGTCCAAACCTGATTGAGAAGCATTACCACTCTGTTGAATGAATGTGAGTAAAACTATTCCAAACCCAAAAAATACGGACAGCACAATAGCCTGTGCACTGTCTTCTGAGATTTTGCTGTGGTTTACAATCTTGTCATGAACCCAAA
>DAINOB010000218.1:0-4480 GCA_036735585.1 Cytophagales bacterium
CATCCAGTATTAACTGATTGGGCAGTCCCATTTCTCTGGCTATCTCGAAGGCAAAGGAGCTGCCAGGGATTCCAATGTCCAACTGATAGCAAGGCTTGAGTTCCGCTCCATCATAGCGCATGGAGGCATTGATCAAATTTGGATGGGTATCTGCTAAAAGTTTAAGATTGTCATAATGCGTAGAAACGGCTCCCCATGCGCCTTGGTCTGCGAGCTTTATCAATACTGCCTCAGCTATGGCACCACCCATTTCAGGAGCAGTACCGGTGCCCATTTCATCGATCAAGATCAAGCTTTGAGGGTGGGTGTATTGAATAAAGTGCTTCATGGCAAAAAGATGGGAGCTATAAGTGCTCAAATCATCATCAAGGCTTTGTTTATCGCCAATATCCAGACATATATTTTTGAAAATCCCGAATTGTGAATCAGGATGAACGGGAACTGCCAATCCAGACTGAAACATATATTGAAGCAATCCCAAAGTCTTTAAGGCTACAGATTTACCCCCTGCATTTGGACCTGAGATGACTAAAAGTCTTTTCGACTCATTTAACTTAAAATCTAAGGGCTGAATTTTTTTACCACTGGCTTTCAGGTGGGATTCTAACAAGGGGTGTCGGGCTTGAATCCACTTTACCAATGGACTTGAAGCGTATTGAGGAATTGTTCCCGTTTGTATTTGAGCAAGTTTTGCTCTAGCATGTATACAATCTAGAATCCCCAATTGTCTTTGTATATCCAGCAATCGCTGACAATGAGGTCTTAATAAATTGGTGAGTTCTGTCAATATTTTGACCAATTCCCGCTCCTCTGCCAAGGCCTGAGTTTTGATTTCGTTTTGGTATTCTAGCAGTTCAGATGGCTCAATATATACGGTATTACCTGTGCCTGAGGCATCAATGACGAGGCCAATCAATTTTCTTTTGTTTTCTGCTGGTACGGGGAATACTATTCTCCCATCTCTCACTGTTGCCTGCTGATCTTCGGTCATCCATCCTTCTTGCTGGAATCTTTTTACCAGTTGGTCCACCTTTTTATAAAGCTGCTGCCTGAGCTTGTTGATTGTCTTTCTGATCTCGTAAAGGGCAGGAGAGGCAGTGTCTAACACATGGCCTTTGTCATCAATTACTGTATTGATTTTGTGGAGCAGTGATTCGGGTATGGAGTCTCCTTTGAAGACAGAAGCAAGTTGGGGAAAGAATTGACTGTTTTCAGTTTTGAAAAACTGATGAATAGAATGGGCTACTCTAAGAACAGTTTTAAGCTCCGACCATTCCTCAGTATTCAATAGGGTGCCTTCAATGGCTGCTTTTTTAAGCGAAAGACGTATGTCGAGGTAATCTCTTACCGGAAAGGCTTGATTGCTTTCTAATAATTTCAACATCTCTGCAGTTTGTCCGTGCAGGCGGTCTAGGCTCACTAAATCAGTTCTGAATTTAATTTTATGTACAAACTCCCTACCCATTTCACTCACACAGAGCTCACTCAGCTGAATTCTGATTTTATCAAAACCCAAAAGGATCTCTAGATTATCGGGGAAAACAGCGGGAGAGGTATTGTTCATGCGTAGAAGAACTGGCCTGGTATTGAAATCGTTCAAAAAATCTTCGTTGGTTACAGCTATTCGGGCGTATTCCTTGAAAGTGCTTCTAAGATACTGAGAGAATCAATGACTTTCTCATAGATACCATCCATTAGGGTAGGTTTTTGGATATAGTATCTGTAACTCATATCTACTTGTAAACTATCTGTTTGGTGATTTTGATACACTTGATTCATAGCAGCATTGTAAACATACATTACACTATCTCCTTGATAAGATCTTTGGGCCACAGATGTTTCCACGATATGCAAATCAATTAATATGTTGGTCATTTGCTGTTTTGTCAGCAATTTTGTGTTTTCAGAGGGGGCACTGCCACATGCTGATAACCATAAAGCCAGCAGCGCTACCATATACTTGAGCATATTGCAAAAGTATTCAATTTTAGAACAGGGCTTTTGAACTTATGCTACCAAAATTACTTTTACAAAAGCTAAGGAAATACGAGATACGCATACGCAAATCTGTAAACGCTCAAATGCAGGGTGACTTTCATTCGGTATTTAAAGGCACAGGCTTAGAGTTCGAAGACGTACGATCTTATCAATATGGAGACGATGTTCGTTCCATCGATTGGAATGTAACTGCCAAAGGCCACGGCACTTTTGTAAAGCTTTTTAGAGAAGAGAAAGAGCAAAATGTGTTTTTTATTCTGGATGTAAGTGCTTCTGGTAAAATTGGATCATCGGGGAGGACTAAGCTTGATACGGCCATGGAAATATGTGGAGTGTTGGCTTTGTCAGCAGTTAAAGAAAAAAGCCATACTGGATTAATAGGATACAGCGATCAGAAAGAACTGTATGTTAAGCCTGGCAAGGGTGAAAAGCACGCCATATCGCTTATAAAAAGTATATTTTCCCTTAAGGCAAGCTCCAAGGGGACAAACCTCACGCAAAGCATACGGATGGCGCTCAAACTGCTAAAAAGAAAGAGTGTGGTGATTTTGATTAGCGATTTTATCGATGAAGGATATGAGGACGCGCTGAAAGTAGCAGCTACCAAACATGATTTGGTAATCATTCAGGTAATGGAAAAGAAAGAAGGGTTGTTGGCTGGTTTGGGAATAATCCCAGTATACCAAATAGAGGATGGACGCACGCTTTGGCTCAATACGGCATCATCCACACACAAGAAGCGACTTTCTGAACAGTTTTCACTTAAATCTTCTGCGCTGCAGCAGCTCTCCCATAGATACAATGCCAACTATGTTCAGGTATTTACCGATGAAGATTTCACTAAAAAGCTTGTAGAATTGTTCAAAAACAGAAAGAAGAAATGAGCAGGTTTCTTATTCCTCTATGCTTTTTGATGTGCTCTTTTCAAGTTCTTGCCCAGCGCGTAGACGCAAAGTTTGATCGACCTTTTGTAAAGCTTGGAGAACCTGTCAAATTTACGGTGGTAGCAGAGTATCCCGTGAGCTGGCAAGTGGTCTTCCCTGACAGCGGTTACAATTTTGGTAAGTTGATATGCACTGGTTTTAAACCCATTCGCACAGTAAGTAGAGATTCTATCAGTGTAGACAGCGCGGAATATACGTTAGTAACTTTTGAATTAGATTCTATCCTCTCCCTAAGTCTACCTATTTATTTTTTCCCTTTAGGAGATTCTACCGTGCTTTGGACACCTGAACGAAAGCTAGCCTTGCAAGAATTACTGCCTGATCCAGCGCCTGACACGCTTCAATTTATCGCAAACGTAGGAGCCTTGCCACCCTCACTGGCTTTTAATACTCCTTATTGGATAGCAGGAGGGGTTGTACTCCTTATCGTTTTAGTAATCTTGCTATTGATTTTTGGGCCTAGAGTGTTGCGGCAAATTCAGAAAAATAGAGTTAAGAAATATTTCATCTTGTTTATCGAAGAGTTTGAAAGGGATCAAAGTGCCATTCGGCAGAGTTTGGATCCTGATAAAGTAGAGCAAGCCTACGCACGCTGGAAAAAGCTTTTGCAGCAAATTAGCAAAGAACCTTTTGCTGCCCTCACCGGATCGGAGATTGGCTCTAGAATGAACGATTCACAATTGAATAAAGCTTTGCAGGAAGTGGATATTGCAATCTACAGTCGCAAAGTGCCAGAACATATTTTACAGCAGTTGGGTGTGTTAAAACAGACTGCCAAAGCGATGTTGGATAGAAAATTAGCTGAGCTGGATCACCGATGAATTGGAAAGAGTTTTTTAGCGAATGGTTTTCTTTTCATTGGTTTCAAAGGGAAACTTTGGAGAGCTTCGACTGGGTGCATCCAGAGTATTTTTATCTACTACCAGGATTACTAGGTCTGGTTATATTCAAATGGCTTTTTTATCACTTTTTTCGTGGAAAGCTGTTGGTAGGGCTTGATCGAAGGAAATTCACTGGTGGATGGATTGTGTGGTTTAGATTTCTTCCTGATTTGCTATTCCTCCTTCCCCTGATTTTGATTGTAGTGGCTTTGGCTAGACCTCAGCGCACCAACGAAAGTGTAGAACGCTATACCGATGGCATAGACATTATGCTCACGCTGGATATTTCAGAGTCCATGAAGATTGAAGACTTCAGGCCAAATCGGCTGAGTGTAGCCAAGCGTGTAGCCACTGACTTTATTTTAGGTAGGTTCAAAGACAGAATCGGGTTGGTGATCTTTTCAGGAGATGCTTTTTCACTATGTCCACTTACTACAGATTATGATTTGCTTACTGGCTATATTAAAGAATTGAATACCAGTGCCATCACTAAGCCTGGAACTGCTATCGGTAGTGCTTTGGCAGTTTCTACCAACAGAATGAGAGAATCTGCGGCCAAAAGTAAAGTGTTGCTTCTTCTCTCTGATGGGGACAACAATGCCGGAAGCATTGATCCCGTAACGGCTGCCAAGCTCGCAAAAGCTTACGGAATTAAGA
>DAINOB010000219.1:0-4351 GCA_036735585.1 Cytophagales bacterium
TTACTGATGAAAAGTGCGGATTTGCTTAATCAACGGGTAAATGTGTGGGCTGTCTTTTTTTTATTTATAAGCTATCCCTTGTATATCATTGCAGTTTCGCTTGCTAGTATTTTTATGAATTATGAATGGAAGGGTAGAACATCCTGAAATGTCTGAAGAAGAGTTTGAAGTACTGGATCATTTGTATTTCATTATCTCCTATGAACAACTAAAAGCACAGGCTGAAATGAATGATGACACGCTCAAAACTATCTTGATCAAATTGGCGAAAAACCATTGGCTTAAGTGCTATGACTCAAAATTGCACCTGATTGAAAATTCAGAAACTGTAATCCAAGAAAACTTTCAATATTTGTCGTATCTGGCTACCAAGGCTGGGTTAATGGCTCACAATACAAGATAAAGAAACTAACTAAGTATGGATGAAAGTAAAAGACCTGGCTATTACGTTAGAAAACGATTGCTTAGCAACAAACCCGCCATGGCTGGATTACTTTTTATCCTTCTTACTTTATTCGTAGCGCTAGCAGGCTATCATATCATGCCTGACCAAACACCCAATGCCAATGATGGTGCTGTTCAGATACAGAAAGAGCTCCCTGGTTTTAAGGTCACCCTATTGAAAATACGAAAGCCATTAGAAATCCCTAAGGTGAATTTCTTCGTTAAAATGTTCATGGGTCAAGAGGCTGTGTACACCTTGATCCCTATTGATACTTTTGAAATCAAAGGAGACAAAGTTTATTACGCTGACTATTTGAAAAAAGAGAAAGGGGGCCGTAAACCTTTATCAAATTCAATAGATCTGATACCTTCTACTTTCCCTGTATTTATAGGCAAAAGCGATGAAATTACTTTAAAGGGAGAGTCGAATTATGAGGTGAATGGGAATAAGGTTAGTTATATTAACTTAGACGAGGAGTTGATACAAACTACACTTCAAGAAGCCCAGCGATTATTTATGGCCCAAAATATAGAAGAGCGAACGTATTGGTTTGGTACCGATAAAGCCGGACGGGATATATTAAGCAGGCTATTATTTGGGGCACGTATATCTTTATCCATTGGATTTATTTCAGTGTTGATTTCCCTTGTAGTAGGTGGGATTTTAGGTGCTATGGCGGGCTACTTTGGGGGTGCCGTAGACAATGTAGTACAATGGTTAATGACAGTAGTTTGGTCCATACCCAGTATTATGTTAGTAATTGCAATTAGCCTGGCTTTGGGAAGTAAAGGTATCTGGGTAGCTTTTGTTGCAGTGGGCTTAACTACTTGGGTGGAGATAGCGCGTGTGATCAGAGGTGAAATGATGGCTATAAAAGAAAAGACTTTTATAGAGGCTGCAAGGGCACTTGGTCTTAAAAATCAAAGAATAATCCTTCGCCATATTATTCCAAATCTATTGGGGGCAATTATTGTGATTTCCACTTCCAATTTTGCCTCCGCGATATTGATTGAAGCTGGCCTTTCCTTTTTAGGGTTGGGCGTTCAGCCTCCTATGCCTAGCTGGGGAATGATGGTAAATGAAGGGTTTCAAGCTATAGGCACGCGGAACAGCTGGCATATTGTGGTGCTTCCTAGTGTATTGATCAGCTTACTGGTTCTGGCGTTCAATCTTTTTGGAAATGGACTTAGGGATGCGTATGACCCTCAGGGAGCTGCCAAAATCTAATGCTGCCCGTTATGGAAAAAGAGCTTGAGAACAGACTTGAGAAGAAGCAGCTCGAAGTCAATGCCTTGTTAGAACTTACCAAAGCCATTCAAAACAACTTTGCAGAAAGTAAACTTTATCAAATCTTCACTTTTACCCTATTAGGAACCGATACAGTTCAGCGATTTGCTCTCTATATAAAAGAAGAAGGTAATTGGGTAAGAAGGCTGTATCACGGTGTGCAAAACGCTAAGCCCTTGTATATACTTCCACTAGATCTGGCTCTAAAACAAAAAATGGTGGAAATATCAAAGCAACCTGAAGCATTTATTGGCTTTGAAGAGTTTGAACTTTCAATCCCAGTTACACACAAAAGTGAAGTTTTGGCATACCTTCTACTTGGAGGATTGAATATAGAGAACCCTGAGGCCATCCATAAACTTGCATTTATCAATGCCTTTACAAATGTGTTGGTAGTAGCATTGGAAAATAAACGATTGGTTCGAAGTCAGATTCAGCAAGAAAGCCTGAAAAGAGAGCTTGAAATTGCAAAAGCAGTCCAGCAAAATCTTTTCCCAGACCAACTTCCGAATACCGCCTCTTTAAAAGTAGAAGCATTTTACCTTCCCCATCAATCTGTTGGTGGCGATTACTACGATTTCATGGATTTAGGAGAAAGGAAGCATCTTTTGGCCATCGCAGATGTTTCAGGCAAAGGAATTCCAGCTTCGCTTTTGATGTCTAATTTTCATGCATCGCTTCAAACTTTAGTTAGGCAATCTACTAATCTCTATCATATAGTAAGGGAACTCAATCACTTGGTTGGCTTGTCGGGCAAAGGAGAGTATTTTATTACGGCTTTTTTGGCCATCATTAATCAAAATTCCCAGACCATCGAGTATATAAATTCAGGGCACAACCCTCCCTTGTTTTTCCAAGACCACGATTCCAATACCAGACTTTTAGATATTGGTAGTACCGTTTTAGGTGTTTTCCCAGAGCTACCTGAGCTAGAAACCGGCAGGTTAAAGTATGAGAATCAATGTTTTTTATTTGCCTACACTGATGGACTTACCGAGTTGCGAAATAATTTAGGAGAAGAATTGGGGGAAACAAAACTGACTGATCTATTGATTGACTGTTATAATAGTGGGCAACATATGTGCGGGGAGCATTTGAGAAATTTAATCGAAGACCATCGTAAGAGTGAGCCCTATCTTGATGATGTCACCTATATTTCCTGCTATCTCAATTGAATATTTTCCAGCATAGACTTTTTTATAGAACCCCGGACTTGTTACGCTGGTTGTATCCCAATCTGATTTGGAATATGGATAGGTCTAAGCCTGTGGTGTATCTCACTTTTGACGATGGACCGATACCAGGGCCTACAGAGGAGATTTTAGATTTGCTGGATCAAGAGGGAGTAAAGGCAACTTTTTTCTGCGTTGGGGATAATGTAAGAAAACATCCAGATGTCTTTAAACGGGTGATTCATTCTGGGCACAGCATAGGTAATCATACTTACTCGCATATCAGCGGATGGAATAAAGATACCGCTACATACCTTGCCGAAGTAGCCAAATGCAATGAAATATTCTATCAGCACGGTGTCAAAACTTCATTGTTTAGGCCTCCTTATGGAAAAATTACCCGATCCCAAGCGCAATTGCTTAAGAACCAATATAAGATTTTGATGTGGGATATTCTCAGTTGGGATTATGACGCAGGTATCAATCCCTTACCTACAGCAAGTTCTATGAAAAGGAAAACAGGAAATGGATCCTTGGTATTGTTCCATGATAGTGTCAAAAGCATTGCCAACACTCGAATAATGTTGCCTTATTACATCAAAGCGCTGAGGGATCGTGGATTTAGTTTTTCACCTCTTCCTATGAACGATGATTGATTCCCATTGTCATTTGTACATGGATGCCTTTGATGAGGATAGGGTAGAGGTAATTCAACGGTCGAAAGCTTTAGGGTTAAAACACATTTTACTACCAAATGTTGACGTTCATTCTATTGCTAGTATGTGTCACTTGGCCTCTACAGATCAGGATTTCTTTAGAATAATGGCAGGCATTCACCCCTGCTACGTTCAAGATATGGATACTAGGGATCAGCTCGATCAAATAGTAAAGTTGATCAAGATGCCAGGCTGTGTCGCCATTGGAGAGATTGGGCTTGATTTACACTGGGATTCTTCAACACTTGAGCTCCAGAAAGATATGCTTAGAAGACAGATGGAGCTTGCACATAAGCACCAACTTCCTGTTGTTTTGCATTCGAGAGATGCTTTCGAAGAAACTTTAGAAGTTGTTCAAGAGTATCCCGAGGTGACTGGTATTTTTCATTGTTTTACCGGAAATCTTAATCAAGCCCTGAGAGCAATCAATGCAGGTTATTATTTGGGAATAGGAGGAGTTGTGACTTTTAAGAAAAGTGGATTGATCGAGATATTATCCAGCATCGGGTTAGATAGAATACTGCTTGAAACTGATGCACCTTATTTAGCTCCAGTACCTTACAGAGGAAAGCGCAATGAACCAGCATTTTTGAATGAAGTTGTTAATTATATCTCAATGGGAGCTGGAATGGACTACGAACATATAGTGAAGGCCACTAGCCATAATACCCAAGCTCTTTTTCGATTATGATAGCTTTTGATCCAGTGATACACTTACATCAGGGCAAAGA
>DAINOB010000220.1:0-4345 GCA_036735585.1 Cytophagales bacterium
GATCCTAAAACGGCAACTTTTTTAATTATTCGCTTCTTCATGTCTGATTTTTAAGCGGTTTCGAGTATTTTTTTATTTTCTAAAAGATCGTTTATGTCTTGTATCACCTCAAAAAATATGGAGAGCTTACTTGGGTCGATATGATCTCTGATGTTATTGTTAAACTTTAAAACCGTGTTTCTTGAGACCTCTCTGCTCTTTTTTCCAATGTCTGTAAGGCGCACCCTTATCATTCGTTTATCATTGGCATCTACTTCTCTGCTGATTAAGCCTTTTGACTCCATGCTTTTCAGCAGTCGACTTAGACTATTGGTTTCTAACCCAAGCAATGAAGGCAAAGTAGTAGCGGGTGTGCCTACATTTTCATCAATATTCAACAAAACAAAGCCTATGGCAGTGGTGATGCCGTGTTTTACCGCTTCAACATTATACATTCTATTTATGTTGTGCCAGCACACCTTTACATTATAATCTACTGTCTCTAATGGCTTCATGCAGATAATTTTGAAGTACTTCTAATGCGAAGCAATTTAAAAATAATTACTATGCATGCATAATAATATTTGAAAAAAATTCTGCCCTAAGGCAGAATCTACTAAGCGTACATGCCCTCTATCTGTTGCTCGTATTTCTGCTCTATAATCTTTCTTCTTAAACTGAGCTTAGCCGTCAATTCGCCTGATTCTACAGACCAAAGTGCAGTCAATAATGCGCTCTTCTTTATTTGCTCCCATTGCGCGAATTGCTTGTTCTTATCTACCACCTCTCTATGCAGTTTGTCAATGATCATCGGGTGGCTGATCATTTGGTCATCTGTGGTATATGGAATGCCTTTGATCTCCGCATAATCTCTGAGCGTTTGAAAAGAGGGCACAATCAAAGCAGCAGGATATTTTCTACCATTACCTATTACCATCACTTGTTCAATAAAAATGCTCTCCTTCAGCTTATTCTCTATCAGCTGAGGTGCTACGTACTTTCCACCTGATGTTTTAAACATTTCTTTCTTTCTATCGGTGATCTTAAGAAACTTACCTTCTACCAGTTCGCCAATATCACCTGTATGAAACCAGCCATCGGGTGTGATAACTTCGGCAGTAAGATCTGGCCTTTTGTAATATCCTTTCATCACATTGGGTCCTTTGCATAATATCTCACCGTCTTCAGCAATTTTCACTGTTACATTATTAAGAACTTTTCCAGTGGTGCCTATGTAGCAATTTTTAGGATCAGGAAAATTAACACTGATCACAGGCGAAGTTTCTGTGAGACCGTAGCCTTCCATTACCATTACTTGTGCCGACCAAAATACACGTGCCAGCCTTGGCTGAAGTGCTGCACCTCCAGAAACAATTGCAATCACATTACCGCCTAGTGCTTCTCTCCATTTGCTAAAAATGAGCTTGTTGGCAATCTTCAGTTGGAAATTATACCACCAACCTTTGTCTATTCTAGGATCAAATCTAAGTCCTAGGTCCAATGCCCAAAAGAACAAACTCTTCTTTATACCTTTTAGATCATTTCCTTTAGCCACGATTTTATCGTAAACCTTTTCAAGTAACCTGGGAACTGTAGTGAAGATTTGTGGTTTTACTTCCTTCAAATTGTCTGCAATGGTTTCCATGCTTTCTGCATAGTAGATAGACACCCCTATTCTAAAGTACAAATAGGTGATCATCCTCTCAAAAATATGGCAGAGGGGAAGAAAACTTAATGCCTTGGCTGTATGATCCACGGGTACAATAGGAGTACTGTCCGTAAAATTTGAAACTAAATTGTTATGCGTTAACATTACACCTTTTGGACTCCCTGTAGTACCAGAAGTATAAATAAGCGTGAGCAGATCTTCTGGGTTTACGGCTGCCTTCAATGGCTCTAGTGTTGATGGATCGTCATTCTTCACCCAATCCGTCAACTCACTCCAATGCTTGGCCTCCGCAACTTTATCGAAAGTGTAAATCTCAAGTATGCCATTCACATCGTGCAGTGCCCTTTTTACTTTGTGAAACAATTCTTCGGTTGACACAAATACAATTTTGACATCGGCATCCTTGAAGATGAAGTTGTAGTCTTGCTCTGTGATGGTAGGATACATGGGAACACTTACAGCTCCAATTTTTTGTATGCCAAAATCTGCAAACATCCATTCAGGTCTATTTTGTGATATGATCGCTACTTTATCATCTTTACCGAGACCGTGTTTCACAAGACCTAAGGATACCCTATCGGATATATTCATCACATCTTGAGTAGAATAGGCTTTCCACCTTCCATCAATTTTATTGCTTAAGCAATCTGCTTTAGGGTTTTTAGAATTTTGGTAATCGAGTAGATCAAAAATGCGCGTTATTTCCATTATGGATTAGTTTTCGTTGGGCTATACTATGGTTTTGCGTAACGATACCGAATTAATATTTCAAAAATAGCAAAGACATTAATTATCTTTTGCTTCTCGCAAAAATACTGCTAGTTTATTTTGTCTCCGCGTAGAATTCTAAATCTTTTCCTGCTTTCGTTTGTTAAAGTAGAGCCTGGATACTGCGTTAAAAGCTGCTGATAAGATGTCATGGCTTCATCAAAAAGGACTAATTCTTTCTCATAGATAGTTGCTTTCTCGAATAAGGCATCATCTGCCAATATAGAAGTAGGATACTTTGCAATCAGTGCATCCAATGAAGTGATCGCTTCATAATACCGACCTGATTTTCTAAAAAGTTTTGCCTGTTTAAAAAGAAGATCATCGGTTAAAGAGTGATCTCGATATCTGATTAAAAGCTGGGTGAGTGTATCAAGCGCTTCGCTCACTTTATGCGTAAATTCAAGTAATTCTAGCTGTGCAAAACTTTGAAGCGCCTGGTCAGTTGAATCTTCATTCATATTGGATTTGATGAAAAGGCTCAATTCTATTGCATTGTTGGCAATTTCTCTAGTAGTGGCTAGTTTCAAAATATCTAAATGAGATGTGGCCAGCTGAAACTCTCCTTTAAAATAATTAGCTCTGGCATTTCTAAACTTAGCCTCATACCCAAGAGGTTGCTCCTTTTGCATTTTTTCTACTTGAGAATAGGTAAGTGATGCATCCCAGTGTGAATCTTTAAGTATATAAATATCGCCAAGATCCAGTTTAGCTTCCGCTATGAGTTGAGCAGGTGCTCTTGGTTGTTCAATAATTGATAAAAGACTTTGTTCTGCAATAGTTAACTCACCTAAATAAAATGCTTGTAGTCGTGCAACGCTTAATTGAGTTTCTATTGGATTTATTATTCCTTTTGCTTGTAGGGCAAAATCTTGATAATCTTTGATTAGAGCTTTTACAGCAGTAGTATCTATTGGATAGCTATCCTTTATTTTTCTTTCGGAGCTGTATAACAATAGCTTTTTTGCATAGAAATATTCATTTCCTGATGGATACATAGTTATCACCGTTCTGCATATTTCACTTGTTGCTGCATAATCTTGACTATTTAACGCAAGGGTTGCAAGCTCCATCAAACCTGTAGCTCTTTTATTATATAGCCTATCTAAAGATTTCTCATATAACATGGCTTTTAAGAATTGTTTCTTTTGAGAGTACAACCAGACTAGCAATTCTGTACTTGTGAAATCATTCTCGTTCTCCTGAACTCGTTCAATAAATGTGTTTTCTAGCAAATCAAGATCTTTTTCTGATGTAAAATCTAGTTGAATGGCATTAAGCATTTGATCTGTGCTTAGGAGATTGGAATAGTTCATCACTAACAGCTCTTCTAAAATTTCGGCTTTATTGCCCAAACTCCTGTAAACATCCAAAAGCTCAGAGCTATACAAGAAATCGTTTTTGACTTGTCTTCGAATGTACTTAATAAATTGAACTGCTTGCTCGGATAGATTATTCTTACGCATTATGGCTATAGATTCATTTAATGGAGCTGTCTGTTTTAAAAGGTTATCAAATACTTTGACACTTTTTTTTTGTAGAGACTCCCCAGAATCCTTTCTAGAAAGAAGCTGCAATTGATCAATGAGTAAAAGGTTGTTGATTTGGTTTTTGCGTTGAAATTTCTGTAGGCTCTTTTCTGCTGCTACTAAATCATTCAGTTCTAAATATGTTTCAAACAGTTCTTTGAATACTTTATAGTTATTTATATTTTTTGAAAGTTCTTCTTCAAGGGTAATGATTGCCTTAGGTATATCACCACTACTTTTATACTCTTTTGATAATTCCAAAGCTTTGTTTTGAGCCATTAATGGAATCATTAAAAAGAAGGCTATTGAAGTGTGTATAATTATTTGAGTAGGTATATTTTTAAGTCTTCTCATTCTCTTAATTAGTAATGTGTATTTGTGGATATCTATCAATTGAAAA
>DAINOB010000221.1:0-4345 GCA_036735585.1 Cytophagales bacterium
CGCTCTTGTTTCACATATCCATCGATATTGGCCATGGGTACCACCACTAAATCCAAGGCTTCAATCAAATTCTTGTTTTGCGAAGCATACAGTAGGTCATGCAATAAGTAGAGCATAGACTCTGAACTTCCGGGTTCATCTCCATGCAAGCCACCTTGCATCCACACCTTTACTTTGGGCTTGCCATTGGCGGCATGAATGCGGATCATAGGGATTTTGTTCCCTTTTTTGCTTTCTCCCAGGTAGGTGAGCTGTGCTTTATCAGGATGATCTTTACAAAGCTTCTCTAAAAAACCAATCATCTCTTCATAATTGGTATATCCATCTTTCTTTTGCAGCGCGGGACTTACATTGGGCAAATCTTCCTTTTCAGGAAAGAAGGTAGCTGTCATCTTTTTAGGCTGAGGGTTGAATTGCCCCTTTAGCGGTAAAGCCAAAAAAAACAGCGCTATGTAAAAAGTGATTTTCAAGACTTAGAAAGTAAAAGTGGCGATCATGCGGACAATGTGCTCGTTTCCCGTTACCGGATTTCCTTCCCGATTGTTTATGCCCCCTTTATTGACAACATAGGTATAATCTGCTTGTATTTTAGCCCCGTAATTTCTGCCCAATAGCTTGCTAACTCCTAGGGTAGAGTAATACGGGCGATTGTAGAAAGTGCCGTTATTTAAAAATGAAAATTTATCTCCCACTAGGTAGGTAAAGCGCTCATCAATAGAAATTCCATTTTTGAAGAGATATCCCATTTGTAAGTTGAACGCTTGTCCCAAAAACATGCGCGCTTTGATGTAATTGTCTCGGTTTTGTTCGCCATCTACATCAAAATCACTGGTTACGGATCCGTCATTTCTAACTCTTTGCGTAATGCCATCAGGTACTGAGGCTTGACTTTTTATAAATTCACCGATCATTGAAAATCCTTGGTATTTGAATAGAAAGTCAATGCCAAACTTTGTATAATCAGGAAGTAAGACATTGCCTTTTTGATCAAGGTAAAGTATGGCTCCACTTTCTCTGCCATTTCGGCTGCTCATACCCTGATTGAAACTGTAATGTCCGCCAATTACCAGTTTCGGGGTCCGTTCTCTCACTACATCCATTTGGTTGAACTGACCAAAGTTGTTGAACAACCCAAAAGGGAGGAAGTCCAATCGGCCACCTACTTTAAGACCTCCAAAATCTGAGTTGAAAACATTGGGTCCGTCTCCATTTGTCAGGACAAAGTACGGCTTAAGATAACTACCACTCCCTGTGTTGAATGTTCCATCCATAAAAATACCCACCTCTCTTATGGTGGCAAAAGCAGAGGTAAGCCTACTACGTTCTACCAATTGCAGGGAGTAGCTATTCATAAACAGCTCACGATTGTCTGTGAATGTGGCCCTTTGACCAAATGAGATTTTCACTCTTCGGGCAATGTTGTAGGCTACGTAGGCATCCAATAAGTAGTTGTTGTTGCCATCTAATTCTTCTCCTGTACCGCTCAAATCGGCTTGGAATCGGTAGCTGAATTTGTCATTGCTGGAGTTTCCTTCCAGCCTCAGGCGCAATCGCCTCATTCTAAACCTTATTTCTGCTGGGTCATCCTCGTTATTTTCGCGCTGCCTTGATTCCATGAAGGGCTGTAAATATCCAGTGAGGCGCATTTCATTTCCCGATTTGTCAGAAAGCCTCAATCCTTCACCAAATCTGTAGGTGCTGAGAATGGTGGTGTCTTGTCCATAACTTCTATTTTGACCTAATATCCATAGGGCAAAAGCACAGAGTACAAGAGGGAGCAATTGGTTTTTCATGCAAAATCAGGTTTTAAAAGAACCTCTCCATTTTTCATCAAGTGTATTCCCCGTGAAATCACATCTGTGAGATTCAGCTTCTCATCAAACCAGCAAAGGTCTGCATCATACCCTACAGCTATTCTTCCTTTGTTTTTAAGGCCAAGATTGGTAGCAGGGTTTGTCGTATTCAATTTTAGTGCTTGATCCAATGGAAGCCCACCTATATGAACCAGTTTTTGTATTTCGGACAGATTTTGATCAATAGCCGCTTTGGTAAATCCTGTCACTTTTCCTTCTGAATCGAATGCTGTAAGCCCAGCATGGCCATCGGTGCTAAACGTCAAACGCTCCATAGGAATCCCCTGATCGAGGGCATAAAGCACACTCAGATAAGGATCGGTGTACTTAGAAGCGGCTGTGGTAATATCAATCATTCCCCCCAGACGAGCAAAATCAATCGCCTGATCAAACAAGTCTTTGGTCCGCCCCACATGGGTAGGGGAGATGTGCTTGATGGGAAATTCATAGTTCTTTACCAATTCAAACAGCACATCCATTCCGCTTTTGAGTGCTCCTAGATGTACGTGCATGATTCCTTTTTTCTGACTCAATAGACCTCCGGTACGCACCTCGCGAAGTTTGCGCACCAATTCCAGAGCCGTAGGATAAGAAGATCGAATGTCGGAAATGGCGATTTTAAAGCCCAGAACCGGTTCTACAAACACCATATCACCCTGAATACTACCCGTAAGTGTGACTGTGTCGGCACCATAATAGCCTGAATACATGTAGGCCGAAAGACCTGCAGTTCTTAAGGATTGTACTTTTGCATAAAGTACAGGTAAGGATTTGATAGAGGCATCGGTTCCAAGAAGGCCTACTGAGGTGGTGGTCCCACATTTTATCAGGTCAATAGCATCAATTTCTGGAGTTAGTGACACAAAACCATCTTTGCCTCCTGCACCGGCAATGTGAATGTGCTGATCAATAAGTCCCGGTGTCACTATCCTGCCTTCCGCATCCAAAACAGTTAATTCACCAGTATGTATATCCAACTTCTCCCCAATCTGAGCAATAGCGCCATTGGCGATGAATATATCATGCACCCCAATCGATTCAGGAGCGTAAATTCTGGCGTTTTTGATAAGGGTTAGCATCCTATAAAAAGTGGTATAAAAGCATGATTACCAAGGTGGTCGTTATGGGAATAAGGTTTCTTTTCGCGATTTGCATGCTGCTGAGTCCTGCGATTTCTGCTGAGGCAATCAATACACCCGATACCGGAGAAATGGCTCTGCCCATAGAAGCAGCCAATTGCATCGGCAACATCAATGCAGTGGTGCCCAATCCTATTTGGGCTGCCATACTAGGTACCAGTGGACCAAAAGAGAAAAATGCAGCATTGCCACTCCCCATGAGCATGGAGGATAGGTAAATCATTGCCGTTATGGTAAAACCTATGCCTACTGCATTGAAGCCTAAGCCTTGTGTAGCAGAGATTAACCCATCAATAAATCCTAAGGAAATTAGTCCTTGAGCAAAAAACTCCGCAGCAATGATCAAGGTAACCACCGATTTAAAAATGTCTCCCATGCCTTTCCAAAACTCAGAAAGAGAATTCATGAGCTCTGCCCACTGTCTTTTATAGATTCCTTCAAAAAGTATTGCTACTCCAAGGCTGATGAACATTACTGTAGTGGTATCCAGTACAATGGGTGTGGCAAACAATTGTATAAAGTCAGAAAATACGATCAGCAATAGGATTGGGAAAATGGGTAAGATCGCATAAATGGCAGGAGCACTTGGCTTTAGTTCTTCCACCATTACATTTTGCTTTTGCTCTTCCTTAGATTTTCCATCGAAGTATCTATTGACGAAATAGTATAGAATGGCAAGCAAAATGCTCAGTGGCCATACGAGTGGAATTTGGTAATTCACAAAGTAAAAAATAGAGTCCATATCCATGATTTCTACTGCACTGGCCGTGGTAACACAGGCTGGTCCGATGCCAAAAACAGTACAAGCAGTAATAACGGAAACTGCGGATAAACTGCTCACCCCTAATCTTGTAAGGATAGGATACATGGAGGCCATCAGCAAAAGGCTCAGTCCGGCAGCAGAGGGAATGGCAATAAACAAAACCTGACCAATAGGGATTACCATGCTAGCGGCCAGGTAAGGCCACTTTTTGAAAAAACTCAAAGGCTTCATGGCCCAGAAAACCAAAACATCGGAAGCACCGATTTTTTCCATATAGGCCACAAATCCACCTATGGCCATGATCATCAACCCCACACCTGCATTGGTTTTGCTGAAAGCTTCTTTGATCAAGGCAAAATAATCAAACCAAATGCTGCCTGTAGGACTTTTGAGCTCTGGGTCGGGCAAGCCCAATACTTTTGCTAACAGAAGCATGATGAAACCAGCCATCAGCAATACCGCTTGTGCATTCATTTTGCGTAGCAACAACCAAGCGGCTAACGCAATAATACCTACAGAAAGCAAAGGGCCTAACATCTTACACAGACTTATAAATTACCACCGTCTACTTTTCTACCAGGGCTAAAAAG
>DAINOB010000222.1:0-4324 GCA_036735585.1 Cytophagales bacterium
GCGCTGAGAGAATAGGGTGTCACCCAAGCACCTGTTTCAGTAATCCCATTGTTTTTGATATTCCCAAAGGTTTGCCCTCCATCAAATGAGAGCCCTAAATTGCCATATTGTGATGCTACATAAATAAAATTTGGAAACAGTGGGTCTATTTGTGTTTCCATTCCATCTCCGCCCCATACCAATTTCCAACTACCTTGATTGTCACGGAGATTGCTGCCATTGTCTTGTGATCCATAGCTCAAGATATTGGCATTTTGCACGGATTGACTCATCCTGTATATCTGAGTTATTGGAATTCCATTACTCAGATCTACCCAGTTCGTGGCACCAGCGTTGAGGCGATAAATTCCACCATCATTCGCACACATCAAGTTGTTGCCTTGCCCAGGTATAAACTCCAACCAATGAATATCTGCATGAATGTGAGGCGCACTATTGCCTTGCCATTGACCCCTAATGGTCCACGAAGCACCTCCATTGGTCGATGACCACACATTTACTCCACCTGTAAAAATTAAGTCTTTGTTAATAGGGCTTGCAGCCAAAGCCAAATCATACCATCCTTGTCCACCGGTATCTCCACCTGTAGGGCTCCATCCCAAGATATTGGGGGTCGTACTCATTAATGCAAAAGAATCAGCAAAATCTGTTGAACGTACCAATCCACCAAATCCGTTGTTGGTGGCGGCAATTAATACATACACATAAGAGGAATCTGCTGGTGTTACAGCCACTTCCATACGTGTAGCTGGTATGGAAGGCCATCCTTTAGGCGTTTGAAATGGCTGGGTCCAACTAAGACCACCATTCTGTGATCTGATGAATTGTGCTCCAACGGCATAAACTTTACTGGGGTTTCCTGGAGCAAACTCCATATCTACCGTAGGCATTGAACTTCTGGGTAAAAAGACATTCCCTCCTGTTGATGAGTAGAATATTCCTTCTGTTGTGGCTACAAGTACTTTAGTTGTGTCTTGTGGGTTGATCAATATTTTACGGATCCTTCTGGACTGGTTCACTCCAAAAGTTAAGTTTGGAGTAGTAGGTGACCAGGTCTGGCCACCATCATAGGATCTTAACAATCCAATACTGTAGGTATCTGTTCCTCCCCTATCTCCTGTGGCAAGAAACATTGAATTAGGGTTGAGTGGATTGATAGCAAGATGAGCACAACCAATCACACTTAAAAAATCTGTCATAACCGTCCATGAAGCTCCTCCATTGGTGGATCTCCAAAGCCCTCCTGCAGGAGCACCTACATAGACAGTGTCTACACTATTGGGATGGAAAACCACAAAATTCAACCTACCCATTCCTCCTCGCTGCGCAATGCCATTCCAAAAAGGTATTTGAGAGGGTCCTACCAAACTCCAAGATGGCAGTGTAGTAGAAATTCTTGAGGATTTTTTTTCTCTTTCTATTTCAGAAAGGACTTGATGTGTAATGGTTGGGTCTGGAAATTGACCTGTAGGAAACACTCTAGGCTCCATAAACCATTCCCAGCGTTTGAATTGCTTATGTCCCTTACCTCTTCTATCCTCTTCTTGAATAGTATCAAAGTATTTATAAAATGACTCCTGAATCTTGTAAAAATTTGCGTCTGGTTGATGGATCATTTGTGTCCAATCTTGAGCAAATAAGTTCGAAGAAAAAATCGCAAGAAACGGAATTAAAAGAAATACTTTTTTCTTATTGCGCATGTGAATAACGGATTAAAGTTCAGACCAGCAGTAGATTATTCTGAAGCTGCTAATGTAAGCAAAACTGCTCAAAAGCCTAAATGGTTCATTTGTTTTTGCCTGCAGAACAGTATGGAATAGAATCTGTACTACATTTGAAATCATGCGGTTACCCTTCTTCGTTGTTTTACTTTTGCTGTCCTGCTTTTCTCAAATCCACGCAGAGGTGCTGTGGGCGCAAAAAGTGGTCTCCTTTTCCTCACAATACAGTGAACGTCTGTACCGTGTTGGGGAGGTATTACACAAACCCAATGTTTTCCCCAATCACACCCTAAATGGTTGCTCTTGGTCTCCCGCAGTAGAGGCTAAAATGGCTTACTTTGAAGTTGCCTTCTCAAAATCGATGGCTATAAAGCAAGTGGCCATTTTTATCAATCAATCACCACACGCACTTTCAGGTGTAAGCATCACTGACAGGACAGGTAGTGAAAGAAGATTGGATATTAGTAAGGTATATCCTTTAGGAAAAGAGGCCAAGGTTATTCGGCTAGATTTTCCTCTTACGCCATTTGAGGTAAGCACTGTTAAAGTGACATTCAACCTACATGGTGTCAAGGAAATGTTGATGGTTGATGCCATTGGGATATCTGATGATCTATCCCCCATCGAGGCACATATCTCCTTAGACAAACGTGTATCACCGGAATGGACTGCACTTCCCCTTTCAGGATGGATAAATACTTCCTGCGATGAGCTAAATCCTTTTGTATTTGCTCAGGGTAAAAAAATGCTTTATTCGAAAAAAAATTGTGCACAGAACATTGAAGGGACACTTGCTCACAGTGGAGATATTTTTGTTTCTACTTTAGTAGATGGTGCTTGGACTGCCGGGCAAAGTTTCTCTGCTAGGGCCAACAATATCTACAACAATGAAATTGTGGGTATCACAGAGGATGAACAAAAGATATATATCACAGGCAGTTATGACCCTGGTTCATCACTGGTAAAGCAGGGCATATCATTGATGGATAAAGATCAATCAGGAATATGGAAAGAGCCCAAAGCAGTGGTTATAAAAGATTTCTATTCAACTGACTCTAAAGAAAATACCTTCTACCTTCATCCTTCGGGACAATATTTATTAATGTCTTTGGATCGAAAGGAGGGGATAGGCAAAACCGATTTATACATCAGTTTGATACAATCGGATGGATCTTTCGGAAGTCCAATACACTTGGGACCTGTAGTAAATTCTGCTGGATTTGAATTTGCCCCCTTCCTAAGCAAAGATGCCCGAAGTCTTTATTTTTCATCTTATGGCTTTGCAGGCTATGGTAGTGCCGATATCTATGTCAGTGAGCGGATTGGCGATGGATGGACCCAATGGACTGCTCCACTTAATATGGGTCCTGAAGTAAACAGCCCAAAATTTGATGCCTATTATCGCGAACTCGAAGATGGCAGTGTACTTTTCTCTTCTACACGTTCAGGATCAAAGGGATTTAGCGATCTCTTTTTGATAGATAATATTCAATCTCATTTCAAACAAGAGGTGGTGGAATGCCAACCAGTTCCAGAAGAGTTTATACCTGATAGTCTTAGAACTTGGCCTCAGATTATAAGTTGGGGAAGCCATCAACCATTAGGAGCTTTAAAGATTATTGTAAGTATTGATGGAAGTGTAATTCAACAATTCAATACTTCAGATACCACTATTTCATTTCCATACAGAAAAGGATTTATGATCCAGTTGGAATTGTCTTCCCCTTTAGTTCCTACTCAAGTGCACTCCATTATTACTACAGATTCAGGCAAAATGCACACGCTCAAGCTTGGACTGTTAAATCGTGAAACTGCCTTCTCTTCCAACAACATACTTTTTGAAAGAGATGCCTCTATTTTATTGCCAGAGTCATATCCTACGCTTAATCGGCTGGCTCTATGGATAAAGGAACAACAACAACTTAAAATTCAGATTTCAGGACATACAGAGCCCGGAGGAAACAAAAGCTACAATAGAAAACTTTCAGAAAACAGAGCTAAGGCAGTAAAAGACTATCTTGTTTCTAAAGGAGTTTCACCAAAGCAATTGGTAGCAAAAGGTTTTGGCGGAAGTAAACCCCTACAAACTGGTAACGATCTTGAATCAAGAAGTGCAAATAGAAGGGTGGAATTTTTAGTTCTTCCTTAAATGTTCGACCATCAACTGGGCAGTTTTTTCAGAGGCTCCAGGCTTGCCCATCCTATTTTTCAGTTCGGCTATCGCTTGTAGTTGTTGATTTCTACTGTCAGTTTCACTCAGCAATGGCCTCAAGTAATCTTCTATCGTATTTGGAGAGTAGTCATCTTGGATTAATTCAGGCACCACAAGTTTTTCTGCAATAAGATTGACCAATGAAATATATTTCACCTTTACCAAGCGCTTGGCAATAGCATAAGAAACTGAGCTGGTGCGATACACCACCACTTGAGGTATACCCAGAAGTGCAGTTTCCAATGTAGCTGTCCCACTGGTCACTACTGCGGCTTTGCTGTGTAGTAGAAGTTGATAAGTGTTGTCAACAACAAGTGAGGCATTAGTACAAGTTTGCACAGCATCATAGACGGATTGATCGAGGTTTGAAACAGCTGCCACCAAAAAACTA
>DAINOB010000223.1:0-4292 GCA_036735585.1 Cytophagales bacterium
GTAGGAAGATCTTTACTCAATTTTCCAATCTCATGTTCATAGTCATTTTCTATAATATAAGCCTTTTGCTTTGAGGCCCACGCTATCAATTCATTTCTGCGCTTCAAACTCATTTTTACACCCAATGGATAATGATCGTTTGGGGTCACATGCACGAGCTTTGGAGCTTTTCCTTTATTGAGTTTTAACTGGTCGATTGCTATTCCTTCCTCATCCAAGTGAAGTGGGATGAGTTTGGCCAACATACTTTTAAATATCGAGTGCACATTGGGAAAGGTGGGATTTTCTAAGACCACAGAATCGCCCTTTTCGATCAGGGCATTGGCCATGAGATAGACAGACTGTAAGGATCCAGATACGATAATTACCTGAGCAGGATCGCATTTAAGATTGCGACTGATGTTTAAGTAATTGCTGATCTGAACTTTGAGTAGTTCTGTTCCCGTAGCAGGTCCATAAGAGAGTTCAGAGGATTTAATATACCGCCAATAATTGTTGAGCAAGTTTTTCCACTTGTTGATGGGGAAAATATCGATAGGGGGGAGTCCGGGCAGAAAGGCGATGGATGCATTGCGCTGACGATTGAGTATGCCAACATTTTGAAGAAATGCCTCGCCTCTTTCAGAAAGTGGAGGATACGCATAGTCAGCGGATGGCTTAAGTTGGTCAAGGGTTGATGGTTTGGCTTGCCCTGCAAACACACGATACCCCGAGCCTGCTTTGGATACAATTAGTTTCTCCAAAAGCAGCAATTCATAGGCTTTGATTACAGTTGTTCTAGAAACTTTTAAGGTATCTGCAAGCACACGAGTGGATGGAATAAGCCAGTTTTCGGGCAACTCATTTCGATGGATACAGTTTTTGATTGCTTTATAAACGAAGATGTACCTTGACTCTTCTTGCGATGAAGAAAGTTTCAAATATTCATTGTAGATTCGCTGGGTAGAGAATGGTAAATTGGTATTCATCTTTTTCTTGCGGTGGTATCACAAAGTTAGCTTAACTTTAAATCAGATGTATAAAGCATTTTCAAGCATAACTTTTTGTTTTAAGACAAGCGAAAAACTAATCATCCTCCTTTGTTTTTTAATCATCCTTGGGTGTAAAAAGAAAGACAATGAGCCAAAACCTGAATGGAGTGGTAGTGGAGTGGATAATTTTGATGCTTCTAGTGCAGGTATTGCTCAGCCCATGCGGGTATTTTACTTTGTTCCGGCAAATGCCGATCCCAATACTAGTATCGTGTTTGTGTTTCATGGGGATAACCGCAATGCCATGGACTATCGAAACGCCATAGAAAGTAAGGCAAGATCTCTTAATTTTATTGCCGTGGTGCCTGAGTTTTCGGATCAAAATTTTCCGGGGGTGAATGCCTATCAGTTGGGCAATATGTTTCAAGATGGAGAGAATCCGAGTCCTGAAACCTTGAACCCTGAAAACAAATGGTCTTTTAGCTTAGTGCCTGCTATTGTGGACTTTACCCGAAAAAAGGTTGGGGCGGTTAATGCTGCAAACTTCTTTATAGGACACTCAGGCGGAGCTCAGTTTTTGCATCGCTTCTTGATTTTCAAACCATACAATTCTTTTATAAGAGCTGTGGTTTCGGCAGCAGGTTGGTACACAATCCCCGACACAACGGTTACTTTTCCTTATGGATTGGCATCCTCACCCTATCAAGCATCAGTTAGGAAAGAGATTTTAGGCAAAGAGGTTGTTATTCAAGTAGGCAGTCAGGATAACAATCCCAATGCCTCTAGTTTGAGACGAAATGCCCAAGCCGACCTGCAGGGTATCCATCGCTTGGCTAGAGCACAGTATTTTTACAATAGCGCAATGGCTATCTCTAATGAATTGAATACGTTATTTAAATGGGAATTGCGTATTATCCCTGGATTGGATCATAGCTATGGCCCTGCCATTCAGGAAAGCTCAGAGCTTTTATTCAAATCAAAATGACATTTGCACCAGAAGCTCTCCCAGAAGGGTCTCTGTTCCTGAAGTTGTTTTAAGATAGCTAAAGGAAGTTTGAATCTTGGTATGATGCCCTTTGAAATATCTCGCTAGGCCAACGGTGTAATTTTCTTGGTTTGGCAGTAAGTTATTTGTCAAGTCAGAAAACTCTGGTTGCGTCTTTCCATGTCTTAAGTCCAAACTATAACCATCCTGAGTGACATAGCCTATTTGGGCATTGTAGCTGTTGCCAAGTGCGAGCAAACTTCCTATTTGCTGTGGAGCAAGCCGCTGTGTGGCTTCCGCATTAGTGAAATTGCTAGAAAGTCCATTAGCGAAGGCATTCCCAAATTCTAAAAGGGCAGAAAACCCTTTGTATTTTGCCATCAGGTCCACGTAAATTTTTTGATAATTGGGTAAAGCAAGTTTCCCATTATCATTATAAAGCAAAAAGGAGCCATGTCCCTCACCCACTCTATGGGATGCACCCTCATTGAAGCTATACGCAGCTCCCAATACAAATTTTATTTGCTGTTCGTGCATGAGATCCGAACTGTAAAGCTCATTTCCCGGTGTGAAATATCCCAAAGGATACAGATCTAATCTGCCAGAGTATTTAAGTCCACCCAAGTCAACGTCTCTCGAGTCTGCCCCAAAGGAATTGCGCCCATCACCCGAGGTAACCGATGCCATTGGGACTATTCCGAATTTTTCACCAAATCTACCTTCTACAAAAAGGCCAAACTCCCTTCCTGTCCTACTTAAATTCTGACTTAAAAAGCTACGATCGGTGAATTGAAACCTATCTTCCCTAAAAAGCATTTCCCGATTGTTGGCAATATTTTGCTTTTGACCCATTGTGATTGTCAGGTTTTTAATTGGATGATAGGCAACCCAAGCATCAAACAAAGGACTGGCTTCGCTAAAATTGGTTTGGATCAGGAAGCTTACTTTTTCCTTTACAGCAGTACCTGCTATGCGCAGAAATGCTCGCCTTACATTAAGAAAATTTTCTCCCTCTTCGCTGCCCACTTGCTGATAAGCATAGCTGGGCTGTATAAAACCTCCCAATTGAAACAAATAGGAGCTATCATTAAAAGATAGCATAAGTCCCTGCTCTTGGTCTATGCTTGCACGGTTGGTGGCTGTTTGTTGAGCATACCCTGCTAGGTTCTGGATCAGAATCAATAGAAGGATTAATAGTCTTTTCATAGGTCTTTATTTTTATTCAACAATTTTTCTGTACACCGGCAAAACCTGTCCTTGTTCGGTAGGCAATACCCCAAAACTCACAAAGCTATTGGACGCTTCGGGTTCTAAAAGCTCAGGCAATATGCCCGCTGCGGCTTGGTTCATGGAGATGTAAAATGTACCCGCTGGCAAGGTGATGTCCGCAAATTGAACGGTTGTTTTTACTTCTTGCAAGCTCATTTTCTCATATTTTTCAGACACCACTTTATGCTCTGTGACCATATACTGCTCTGCTTTTGTAGAAATTGACTGCTCTAGGGTTTCTACTTTCAACCCAAACAGCTTGATCTTTTCGGCCAATTCCCTTTGCTCCGCTTTGATATAATATCCCAAAGGTGCGGGTCTGGAAAGTGTAGCCGTTGACTGAAGTGCATTCCTTTGCGTCACTTCCAATTGTATGCGTTCATTTTTGTCAAGGTCTATAAATTCCAATGGGCCTCGATACACCTTTTTGCTAGAATTTATTGCCACTTCCTTGCGCTCCATTGGGGATGTATTGAGGATTTGTTCTATGCTCTCCCTTTGTGCAACCGCAATATCCAGATAGGATTTGGCTACCAGATAAGCCGTGAAAATTCTTCGTTTAAAAGAAGTACGACCTAAGCCCACACCTCTCACTTCCACCAGTGTGGAAATGGTATTCTGCAGTGCAAAATTTGTAGCACTGGAACGGGCATTGTCAGATCCTCGGTTAAAATGAGTTTCCCCAAAATATTGAGCAGTGGTGAAGTAATCGAAATGGCTCAGCTTATGTGCATCCAATGCTTCTTGGGTGGGTTGAAGGAAAACATCATTTGTAAACTTTCGCAAAGAAACAGGCACATTCAAGTTTCCCGAATACAGAAACATGACATCATAATAACCGGTAACACCAAAGCTGCTCATCTTCGCATAGTCTCTTCTGAAGGGGCGGTACTCATGAAAATCTAGTGCAACCTGCGGTTTAAAATCACTGAAAGCTTTTTTAAGCAAAGGGGTTTCAACCGCCATCAATTTGGTTTGATCACGATTTAAATCCAGATCTTCTGCATTGTTGCGCTCTTGTTTCACATATCCATCGATATTGGCCATGGGTACCACCACTAAATCCA
>DAINOB010000224.1:0-4274 GCA_036735585.1 Cytophagales bacterium
TTGGCTCAAGCCGTGGCGAAATCCCAGAGAAAGCAGCAGAAGCTGCCCGACTTGCTAAACAACGAAATCCTGACTTGATCATAGATGGGGATATCCAAGCCAATTTTGCGCTTAACAAACAACTCATTGCAGAAAATTATCCCTTCAGTGAATTGGCAAAAGAAGGGGCCAATACTCTAATTTTCCCCAATCTAGCAGCTGGAAATATCTCCTATAAACTGTTGCAAGAATTGGGAGGGGCTGAGTTAATCGGACCAATTTTAATGGGAATGAATAAGCCTGTCTATGTGTTACAACTCGGCAGTAGTGTAAGAGATATTGTCAATATGGCTGCAATAGCAGTAATTCACGCTCAAAATCACCAAAACAAAGTTTAGGCATGATTGCATTGATAGAGGGGAAAATGGCTTACAGAGAGCCAGGGTTGGTAATTGTAGATTGTGGAGGAGTAGGCTACGAGCTAAGGGTATCTATGTATACCTACAGTAGAATCTCTGAACAGTCCACCATAAAATTGCACACTGTGCTGATAGTAAGGGAAGACGCACATTTACTGTACGGATTCGGGACTACAGATGAAAAAAAATACTTTCAATTGTTGATCAGCATCAGTGGAGTAGGCCCTAATACGGCTCTTACGGTACTTTCTTCCCTCTCTCCTGAGGAGTTTGCGCATGCTGTTTTAGGAGAGAATCTCAATTTGATCAAAAGCATAAAAGGAATAGGCCCAAAGACTGCCCAGCGGATAATATTGGAGCTTAAAGACAAGGTGCAGAAAACTGGAGCAGGGCTATCAGAAAGTGTTACAAAATCATTTGGAGTCTATAATAATGCAGCTCAGGAAGCGTTGAGTGCACTAGTAATGTTGGGCATTGCCAAAAACACTGCACAGCAAAGCATCGACAGAATACTAAAATCTGAAAATGAGACACTTTCTGTCGAGGAAATTATCAAAAAAGCACTAAAGACGCCCTAGATCACATAGCACCCTTGCTGAAGTCTGCAAAGAAATATTCACTATTCTCTTTAGGATTTGTATTGTCTGTTTGCGGTATGCATACAGCCAAGCCTGACTTTGTCTATATGGGCAAAGACTATTCCAAAATGCCTCATTGGCTGGCCGATACCACAGAGGATGAAGGGGATGATGCAGACATAGGAGACGATGAGGAGGATGATGACCCTTTCAATCCTCAGGATAAGGGGAAGAATGATGGAAAATACGAACCTTCTAGATTTCCTACCTATCAATTAGAAGACCGCCATGGAGACCCGCTTTTTAATGGCAGTGGACGATCTCCTTTGCTTTTGGGACTTCCTAGCAATATTAAAACATCTGTAGAATTGGATACCAGTATGCAGTACTACAGCGTATATGAACAAGTAGGAAGCTTTGATTACCGGCCTGCCACCACCCTAAGCTTTGATGAATATACCAAGTATCGGCAAGATCAAATTAGCCGAGATTACTGGCGATCAAAAACAGAAGCAGCCGATGGCCAAAGCGCGGTGACCGGAAGAGGATTAATTCCGAAAATTTACATCAGTCCCGTGTTTGATAGAATCTTCGGAGGCAACTTCGTGGACATTCGACCCAATGGAATGGTGAGCCTCACCTTTGGTGGGCGCTGGCAGCGTACAGATAATCCCTCTATCCCCATCCGTCAGCAACGAAATGGAGCTTTCGACTTTGACCAAACAATAAGTCTGAATCTCATCGGTAAGATTGGAGAAAAATTGAAAATCACCGCCAACTGGGATACCAAAGCAAGTTTTGACTTTGAAAACAACATCAGGATAGAATACACAGGTTTCCCAGAAGAAATCATACAAAAAATTGAAGCTGGGAACGTAAGTATGCCCATTCCCAGTACACTTATCACAGGGGCGCAGAACCTATTTGGAGTCAAAACTCAGCTCAAGTTTGGAAGACTTTCAGTCACTGCATTGGCCTCACAGCAGCGAGGAAAAACAGAATCTATGACTTTTCAAGGGGGCGTTCAAAATCGGCCATTTGAAATTAGAGCATCGGACTATGACGAAAACCGACATTTTTTCCTTTCTCAACACAATAGAAACCTATACGAAAGTGCGTTGACCAATCTTCCTGTAATCAATTCAGGAGTGACTGTAACCCGTGTGGAAGTGTACATCACCAATCGACAAAACAATACCCAAACCCTTAGAAATATTGTGGCCTTTATGGATCTAGGGGAAAACAATCCTTATAGACCCCAACAATGGGCACCCCTTTCGCCTCTACCCAATGCCTCAAACAATGCCAACTCCCTTTTTGCTCAATACCAAACCAATGCTCCCAATTTCAGAGATCCAGATAACGTAGCCGCTTTTCTAAGTGATCCTGCTGGGTTCAATCTGGTTCGTGGGGAGGATTTTGAAATTATCAGAGGTGCTAGAAAGCTAAACGATAGGGAATATACTTTCCATCCTGAGTTGGGATACATTTCTCTCAACATACCTATGCGTGCAGATGAAGTACTGGCGGTATCATTTGAATACAACCAAGCAGGGCAAACCTATAAAGTGGGTGAAATGACAGAGGACTATGCCAACCGTACCGAAGGACAGAACATCATTCTCAAAATGCTAAGGCCAACCAATATCCAAACTCGGCTCCCTTATTGGGATTTGATGATGAAAAACGTATACAACCTACAAGCTAGTCAAATTACGAGGCAGAATTTTCAGTTAAGAGTTATTTATAAAGACGATGCATCTGGAGTAGACAATCCATCGCTACATGAAGGGATTAATTTAAAAGATAAGCCTCTGGTTCAAGTCTTGAATCTTGACAATCTAAATCAGGTCAATGACCCCCAGCCAGATGGCAATTTTGACTTCATTGAGGGTATTACCATCGATAGTCGAAATGGAAGAATCTACTTTCCGATATTAGAACCCTTTGGATCGCATTTAGAAAAACAATTTAATCCTGCGGTTGAAAATGGCTTGATACAGAAATATGTTTTTCAAGAGCTGTACGATTCCACCCGTGCAGATGCACAGCAGCTTTCAAACAAAAACAAGTTCTTTATCACTGGTTCTTTTGCATCGGGAGCTGCAGGTGGCATCCAGCTTCCAGGATTAAACATAGCACCGGGTTCGGTACAAGTCACTGCTGGATCTATACCCTTACAAGAAGGTGTAGACTACACGGTGGATTACAATTCAGGACAAGTAAATATCATCAACGAGGGAATAGGGCAATCTGGGAGAGAAATCAGAATCACTTATGAAAAGGCAGATCTCTTCAATTTTCAAGCAAAAACTCTGGTAGGTGTTCGGGCAGATTACCGAGTGAGTGAGGATATAAACATTGGGGGAACTTTTATGCATTTGAGTGAAAGGCCACTTATTTCTAGGGTGGCTTTGGGCGATGAGCCCGTTCGAAATTCTATTTATGGATTTGATGTCAATCTGAAAAAGGACAGCAGGTTTTTGACTAAAGCCATTGACAAGTTGCCACTGATTCAAACCAAAGCACCTTCAACGGTTCAATTATCAGCAGAATTTGCGCAGCTGCTTCCTGGGAATGCTCGCCTGCTGGGTCGTAATGGAATTTCCTATATCGATGACTTCGAAGGCGCACGCACCCCCTATGACTTTACTAGAGTGCCCAACCGGTGGAAAATAGGCACTACACCTGTTGGGATTCCAGGATTTGACAAATTTGACCAAACCTATGCCTATAAAAGAGCCAAGGTTTCTTGGTACAGCATTGATAATATTTTTTATAGAGTACAAGGTAGAGCACGCCCTACCAACATCACGGAGCAGGATATGGAAAATCACTATGTGCGGGCTATTGCATTCAATGAGGTGCTACGAAATAGAGACCCAACGGTCATTAATAACAATGAATTTACCTTTGATATTGCCTATTTCCCTGAGGAGCGAGGAATGTACAATTACAATCCTGATTTAACTCCAAACGGTAAATTAAAAGACCCAAAATCTAATTATGCAGCCATAACACGTGCCATCAATTTTGAAACTGATTTCGACAATGCCAACGTAGAATACATTGAGTTTTGGCTGCTTAATCCATTTATTGACGGACCCAATGGTACCGTATTAGATGGAGTAAATAACGTAAACAATACCACAGGCGGTCAGCTGTACTTTAACCTCGGTACTGTGTCGGAGGATGTAATGCGGGATGGCAGGCACGCTTTTGAAAATGGACTTCCACCTGGGGGCGGAAACAACAATCTTGACCTTACCACATGGGGTAGAGTAACCAGACAACAATA
>DAINOB010000225.1:0-4223 GCA_036735585.1 Cytophagales bacterium
AAAGAAAGTAAAGGAATGGATTAAATAGCCCTGAAATTGTCGGGGCTATTTACACCAAATCCGAAAACAGCAGCTGCTGTCTCATCAAATGGTTGGCCTCTTCATGACCTAGTTTTGCCGCATGTTGAAAACACTTCTTTGCATCCTTTTTAAACTTAAGTGCCAGCAAGCAGCGGCCTTTCCTGAACAAAGGTTCAGGATCGTTTTTGAGATAAAATGAGGCCTTACCATATTCTAAAGCTGCCTCCTCATAGGCTTCCATCTGCATGAGCATATCTCCTAATCGCATGTAAGCATCTGCTACAGTATTATCGTACCGGATACATTGCTGCAAATAATACATCGCTTGATATTGATTGCCCAGCTCTTGATGACAAAGAGAAAGGTAATAGAGGGCTAGTGCTGGATGCTTGTCTTTCCGTGCAACTGCCTGGAAATACTCGATGGACTCCTGTGTGCACCCTGCTCTGTAAAGCCCCACACCCTTGGTATGTGTGGCTTTTTGTTTTTCAAAAGTGCTTCTCAAGTCGGCAAAGCAGACCAAGTAAACAACATACCCTCCTAAAGGCAATATAAAAAGGACAAGAAACTCCATCGCACGAATTTAAGATAGAAACAGTTTGATCGACAAAAAGATTTAACAGGAACTATATTCAACTGAAAAACAATGTTTTACATTTTTATTTTTGCTCCACGCAACCAGAGTAATGGCTTTTTGCATCTACCTATTGAAACTTAACTATGCGATTCACCATTCAAAAATCTGACAAACTAGAACTGCTGATCAAAGGCTGTCAGAAAGGCGATGCTGGAGCGCAAAGAACCCTCTACGACACCTATCATAAAAGAATGTTTGCCCTTTGTAAGCGCTATTTGACTGATAATTTCGAAGCAGAAGATGCCATGATCAATGGATTTATGAAAGTATATGATCACATCAAAAACTTTGAGGGAGCGGGAAGTTTTGAAGGTTGGATGAAGCGCATCATGGTAAATGAAGCACTTGGATTATTAAGGAAGAAGAAAGTAATGCAGGTAGAATTAGAGCAGGTAGAACATAGTGCTGAACTGAGCATAGACAGTGCATACGATCAAATGGCAGCAGAGGCACTCATGCAGATGGTAGAAGAACTGCCCATTGGCTACCGTACTATTTTTAACCTGTATGCCATAGAAGGATATAGCCACAAAGAAATAGCCGATATGCTTCAAATTTCTGAGGGTACTTCCAAATCGCAGTTGAGCAGGGCAAGGCAGCTCCTTCAACAGCGGCTTTCGAAAACCTATAAAATGGATACTGACACTAAAGGAATAGCAACATGAGCAAAAGAGAATTAGATGATCTGTTCAAATCAAAATTGAGCGGATACGAAACAGAGGTAAGGCCAGAGGCTTGGGATCGATTATCAGCCAAAATGAATAGAAAAAAAGGCATCATCCTGTGGCAATATTGGAGTATGGGAATTGCAGCAAGCTTGATGCTTACCATGGGGGTGTATTTCTATCCTTACACCCAAGAACAAAAACCTGTAGCTGCCATAGAAGAAAACTCTAGTGAGCCGGTAGAAATTAAAAAAGCGGAACCAACAAAGACAAATGAACAACCCAGTGCTCCAGAAAAGATTGACACGCTTTCTACAGAACAAGAATCAGCAGCACCTCCGGTTCGCAAAAAGAATCTGCAGGCGCCTGCCTACAAGCTTCACAAAAGTTACATAGCAGAGCAATTGGACTCAAAACAAAAAACAAACAAAGAGCAAGCTCCGCAAACCTTCCCTGTAAAGGAACTTGAAACAGCAATGCTCACGGGGGTGGTAGCTAAGCAGATCGCAGAGCCCATACATGATCATATCACAGTGACACTGGCCTTGGCAGCAGTGGAAGAACCTACGATACCAGAAAACAGCACTGATTTAAAAGAATCAAACGAAAAGAAAAAACCACTCAAACAATTGTGGCAGCAAGTGAAGGCACTTAGAAAGGGAGAGCCTGTAAGCTTCAAAGAAATCCGGCAAACAAGTCAGCAGCTGATAGCCGTGGCATTTGACAAAGAAAACCAAGAGTAAACAATCCAAAACATCAAAAAAGACAACATTATGAAAACACACATTATATATCTAACCCTAGCTTTCGGCATAGTTTATACAGCCGAAGCCCAACAAACCACTGATTTCATTGACACTGTGCATGTAACCATTGGCGATAGCATACAGATGCAAGTGGTGTACAAAAACAAAGAAGTAATGCGAAATGCTTCGGATTTTGACTACAACAGCATCATGCGGAAAGTAGATCAAAAAATAGAGTCAGTGAGTGAGGAAAGGAAAGTAACCCGAATTACATTCAACATTCCTAATTCAGCACAAGATAAAGAGATCGACAGTGTTACCATCTCAGGAAATGGAAATATACAGACCTTGGTTAAAGAAACTACAGATGGGAAAGACATTACCGTGACTGTAAGTCCTAAGCCAAAGAAACCAAGAAAACGCACCTATGATGACGTGTATTTGGACCTTGGATTGAATACCTACCTTAAAGATGGAAGTACGCTAGTATCTGGTTCTGAACCTTATGATCTACGCCCCTGGGGATCGAGATACGTAGCACTTGGATATTATTATACCACAAGAATAGGCAAGGAAAAAAGTCCATTTTACATCCAATACGGTATCGAAGCGTCATGGAATAACTTCATGCTGCAAGATGATAACCGCATCATAAAAGGAACGAATGGACTTGAATTTGAACCTGTTCTGGATCGTAATTTTACCCGCAATAAACTGGTGGTCAACTACCTAAGCATCCCCGTGATCCCTATGATCGACTTCTCTTCCACTCATAAAAACGGGTTTAAATTTGGTGTAGGTGGCTTTGCAGGGTATAGAATCAACAGCTGGACCAAGCAGACCCATTTTGAATCTGGCAATCGTAAGCGCAACAAAGATCGTGACAACTACTATCTCAACGATTTCAGATACGGAATAATGGCAGTAATAGGAATTGAAGATGCTATAGACATTTTTGTAAAATACGATTTGAATTCACTATTTGAAAGCAACAAAGGCCCGAACTTGAATGTATTGAGCTTTGGCGTGAGATTGTAGAAGGTAAACCACACTAGAAAAAGTCCCGGTAAGCTATACGCTGCCGGGATTTTTGCTTTTAAAGGTCTGGAATAAGCTGGCACTCAAACACCTCCGAAAACTTCTGCAACCAGACTTTTCTCACCTCCTCAAAATCCACCGGTTTTGACAGCTCTTGTTCCATAGAAGTTACTGCCTTATCGGTAATCCCACATGGAATGATATGATTGAAATACCTAAGATCTGTATTTACATTCAGCGCTAGCCCGTGCATGGTGACCCATCGGCTGGCTTTCACCCCCATGGCACATATTTTTCTTGGATTGGAGCCCCCTTCATAATCAATCCAAACTCCGGTGAGACCTGCTATTCTCCCTGCTTTTATATCATATTCCGATAGCATTAAAATGACCGACTCCTCCAAATACCGCATGTAGCGATGGATATCAGTAAAGAAAAAGTCCAAGTCTAGAATGGGATAGCAAACCAGCTGCCCTGGTCCATGGTAGGTAATGTCTCCGCCACGGTTGGTTCGAACGTAGTTGGCTTCGATTGTCCACAAATCATCAGGAGGAATGAGCAAATTGGCTTCATCGCCACTTTTTCCTATGGTGTAGACATGGGTATGTTCGCAGGTGATGAGATGATGTTCCTGCTCTATGGGAGGCAAGTTTTGCTGCTCTCGTTCTCTGTTTACACTTTTTAAATGTACTTTGTGCTTAAACAGCCTCTCCTGTTGATCCCACGCATCTTGGTAGGAAATCTGCCCCCAATGCTCGTGCTTTATCTGCACGCTCATATGTTTCAGTTTTTGGAAAGCTCTCCCTTCAAATAATGGATTACCTCGATGGTAAAAGGATCTTCTCCATTGTGCTCAGCCAAAAAGCAAGAGGCCCAGTCGAACAAATGATTCCAATACAACAGCTGGGTGATAAACCCTTTGCCCTTGGCTTCTGTGACATGAATTTCTGGGCAATATTTTCCAAAAATGCCTTTGCAAAGATTCCAACGCAAGCCCACTCTTGGATTGTTATAGGAAGATTCGAAAAACAGCACCACACTCTTTGACAAAATCTCGGAAGGATACTTGAACCCTACCAGCTCATTGTGATTCATTTCAGGGAATACATTCACGTG
>DAINOB010000226.1:0-4117 GCA_036735585.1 Cytophagales bacterium
AGGGTTTACCCTTAAACATGGGCAAAATGGTTTTGTCCCCGACAAGAACCTATGCCCCGGTGGTAAAGAGGATATTGAGCGAGCTTCCCGGGAAGATTTCTGGAATGGTGCACTGCAGCGGAGGAGGACAATCCAAAGTATTGCACTTTTTGGATCAACATCGGGTGGTGAAGGACAACTTGCTGCCCATCCCACCCTTGTTTGAATTAATAAAGCAAGAAAGCAATGCTTCATGGGAGGAAATGTACAAGGTATTTAACATGGGCCACCGCCTTGAATTGTACACAGATCAGCATACGGCAGAACAAATTTTATGCATAGCCTCCGACTTTAACATAGATGCCTCAGTGATAGGTAGAGTGGAAGCAAGCCAAAATCCGGAAGTACTCATAAATACAGGTGAACAAACCATTCGTTACTCAAAATAAAAACCTTATGGAGAGCTCAGAAAAAATGAATTTTATGCTTGCCTTTCTTTCAGATTTGGCACTAAACAATCACAGAGACTGGATGCATGCAAATGATAAGAGATACAAGACTGCTAGAAATTACTTTATTGAGTTTTGTGAAGGGATTTTAACCCAGATGCAAGCGCATGATCCACAATTGACAGGCTTAGAAGCCAAACAGTGTGTTTTTAGGCAATCAAGGGATATTCGGTTTAGCAAGGACAAAACACCTTACAAAACCCATTTTTCGATGGCTATATCACGTCAAGGAAAAAACTCGGGATTTGCTGCGTATTATTTTCAAATTGCTAAAGTAGACGGATTTATGGGCGGAGGTATCTACATGCCGCCTAATGATGTGCTGAAGAAAATAAGAGAGGAGATAGACTATTCACAAAAAGAATACGAAGCTATAATTACTGCTCCTGACTTTGTTAAAAATTATAAAGAGCTTGACAAAGAACAGCTCAAAACTATGCCCAAAGGGTATGAGAAGGATCATCCAATGGCTGAAGCATTAAGACTTAAAAGTTTTACCGCTACTCAACCAATACATGAGGCTATGCTAATGCAACCTAACCTTGCTGAACATATAGTTAAGCAGTTTAAGATACTTACTCCATTTCTCCATTTCCTTAATCGCGCAGTGACCCCTCATGAGGATTGATGCCTTTTTTGCTTAAGATTGCAGTCATTAATTGTTAAGATATTGTGAAAATTTCAGGGTCTATCAAGTTTTTTCTCCTAAGCATTGTAGTGATCGTAGTGGATCATATCGTCAAATTGGTTGTGCATTTTAATATGCCTATGGGTCTTCCGGGACAAATTAAGGTACTAGGAGATTGGTTTAAATTGCATTACACCTTAAATCCGGGAATGGCTTTCGGAATTGAATTAGGCTCAGAGTATGGCAAATTATTTTTAACCCTCTTTAGGCTGCTTGCTGCTGGCGCCATCGTGTATTACATGATCCACTTGTATAGAACAAAACATCATCCTGGCATGATTTGGTGCATGGCTCTAATTTTAGGAGGAGCAGTGGGCAACTTGATTGATAGTATTTTTTACGGAGTATTGTTAGATAACGCTCCTTATGGGGTCAAAAGTCCTTGGTTTCACGGACAAGTGATAGATATGTTTTACTTTGACATTTGGGAAGGTTTGCTGCCCTACTGGATTCCGCTAATAGGTGGAGAATACTATTCCTTTTGGCCCATATTCAATATTGCGGATGCAAGTATTTTTGTAGGCGTGGCTGTGATGTTGATTTTCCAAAAGCAATTTTTCCCTTCTGAAGCCTTTGAGAATTCACCGGATAAATAATTTAATGAGAAAATATACTGTTATGAATCAATTAAAATCTGTGATCAAAAAGGTACTTCTGCTTTGGGTGGTTTCTGGCTTCAGCGTAGCCTTGGCAGAAGAGGGCATGTGGCTTCCACATCTCATCAAGTCACTGAATGAATCAGACATGAAGCGCTTGGGCATGCGATTATCCGCAGAGGATATTTACAGCGTCAATTCCAAAAGCCTCAAAGATGCGGTAGTTTCTTTTGGTGGATTCTGTACAGGCGAACTCATTTCTGGAGAGGGATTGCTGCTCACCAACCATCATTGTGGACTTGGCAATCTTCAGAAACATGCCAGTGTAGAAAAAGATTACATTACCAATGGCTATTGGGCCATGAATAAGGCTGAAGAACTCCCAAACCCTGGCCTTTTTATCACCATCATCAAACGTATAGAAGATGTGACAGTGGCAGTGTTGGATGGAACTATAGGATTGAATGAAGAGCAGAAAACCTCAAAAATTCGAAGCAACATCAAAGAATTGGAGAAGAAATCAGTGGAAGGCAGTCATTACAAATCCTTTATCCGATCATTTGCCTATGGCAATGAATACTATCTTTTTATAACCGAAGTATTTGAAGATGTGCGGTTGGTAGGCGCACCGCCTAAATCAATTGGAAATTTTGGAGGTGATACTGACAACTGGATGTGGCCAAGACACAATGCTGATTTTATGCTTTTCAGGGTTTATGCAGGAAAAGATAATTTGCCTGCTCCCTATTCTCTCGACAATGTTCCCTACAAACCTTTGCACCACCTACCTATTTCTTTAAAAGGCGTTAAAGAAAATGATTTCACCATGGTATTTGGATTTCCCGGAAGAACTCAGGAATACCTCACCTCTGATGCTTTGAAGCTGACCCTTGAGCAAACCAACCCTCACAATATAGCAGTGCGTACACTTCGGCTTCAAGTAATGGAAGAAGAAATGAAAAAAAGCGATCAGGTAAGGATTCAATATGTAAGCAAATATGCCGGAGTAAGCAATGCTTGGAAGAAATGGCAAGGTGAATCCAGAGGTTTGCGCAGATCAGATGCTGTGAGTCAAAAAATAGCGCAAGAGAAAAGATTTTCAGATTGGGTAAATGCTGGCGGAAAGGATCGAATTGATACCTACGGATCACTACTTCCAACTCTTAAAAACGCTTATGATAGCCTTTCAAGGGTCAATATTGCAGCCAATCTATACAGAGAGGCACTATTGGCTCCGGAGGTAAATAGAGTGGTGCAGCAGTTTTATACTTTGATTAATCAAGCCCCAGCCGATAAGGACAAAGCTGAGCAGGGTATGCTTCAGTTTTTAACAGCGCATTTCAAAAATTTTGACCGATCTACAGACCAGAAACAATTTGAGGTGACCACAGCCTATTACAAGAAAAATGTCAGCCTAGAGTTTCAATCAAAAGCTTTCGACCCTATAAGTGGGAAATACAAAAATGATGTAAAGGCTTATGCTCAGGTGCTATACAACAACAGTGCTTTTGTTAGTAAAGAAAAGTGTAAATCACTGCTTAATCAGTGGAAGTCTGGCAAGACTGATAAAATCACCAAAGACCCTTTTTATAGATGGTATGAACAGCATGTAGAGCTATACAAGACTAAGGTAGTGCCTACCCTTGAGCTCAGTCAAAAAATTATTGATGCCAACACCGCTGCCTACATACGCGGACTTCGCGCATTAGACACGGATAAGAAAATGTATCCTGATGCAAACTCTACCTTGAGAGTGGCTTATGGAAAAGTAGAAGGCTATTATCCCAGGGATGGAGTTTATCATTTGCTATACACTACAAGTGATGGCATTCTTGATAAACATGCCAGCGGTGAGGAGGATTATACTATTCCTGAAAAACTCAAGCAATTGTTTCTGAAGAAGGATTTTAGTCAGTATGCCGATACGCTAGGATACCTACCCGTTTGCTTTATCGCGAGCAATCATACCACAGGAGGAAACAGTGGCAGCCCGGTAATCAATGCTGACGGACACTTAATAGGAACCAACTTCGACAGGAATTGGGAAGGTACTATGAGCGACTTAAAATATGATGTCACTCAATCAAGAAACATCTCTGTAGATGTACGATATACCCTTTTCATCATAGATAAATATGCAGGTGCAGGGTATCTTCTGAATGAAATGACTTTGGTACGATAAAGTGTTTCAAATTATTTAAGGGTTTACTTGACAAACGTGGTCATTATACACTACATTTGTGGCCCTTTAAAAGAAAAGCTCGGAAGGAACTTTTCTCTGTTTGAAAGTAAGCGGGAATAGCTCAGTTGGTAGAGCACGACCTTGCCAAGGTCGGGGTCGCGAG
>DAINOB010000227.1:0-4030 GCA_036735585.1 Cytophagales bacterium
ATGGTGGAAGTGATCCTTGGCCTACTGATAAATATTTGAATATGTGGATTTGCAATTTTGTGCTGCAAATTCCAGGCCCAGGTCAGCAACCAAGCCAACTATTGGGATATGCTCAATTCCCTGGTGGGAATCCTGCAACGGATGGAGTGGTAATGTGGTTTAGAGCTTTTGGGAGCAATCGCTATGGAGGACCATTTACAGGATTGAGTGGTGGCAATACCTTGGGCCGTACCACTACCCATGAAGTAGGCCATTGGCTAGGGCTTCGCCACATCTGGGGGGATAATCCTGCATGTGGTAATCCTGATGGATCCGATTTAGGTGGAGATGGAATAGCGGATACTCCTCCACAATCCACTTCCAGCTCTGGTTGTCCTCCAAGTCCAAGATTCGATATTTGTACTCCAGGTGGCGATGGTATTATGTTTCAGAACTACATGGATTACACTACTGACAATTGCATGAGTCTTTTTACAAGAGGTCAGGTGGAACGCATGCGCTTTGTTATGGATAATTTCCGATCATCTCTCAAGCAAACAGCCCATTTGGCTGGGCCCTCACAGCCGCTTATGGTTACTGATGCTGCTCCAGTTCTCCTTACAAATCCAGAGCGCATTACCAATTTCTGTAAAGGTGACATGCGTCCTAGAATTTTTCTTAGAAACTGGGGCACGTCACCTCTTACAGCCGTTGAAATAGGCATTACTGTTAACAATGGTGCCGTAATTAACACTTCATGGACAGGTTTTTTAAATACCTATGCATGGACAGAGGTTCAGCTACCGCTGGTGGAATTCAACCAATTTGGAAACAATACCTTAAAAATATTCACTAGGAATCCAAACAATACAGCAGATATGCGTTCTGAAAATGATACGCTCATCATCATTATGAATGTGACACCTCCTGCGGCCACTTATCTTCCTGTAGCTCAAGGTTTCGAAACAAATCCTTTTCCTGGTAACAACTGGGTGAATTCTAGTACCAGTGGGTGGGTTACCCACAATGCAGGAGGCTTTGGAGCTTCAAACAGGTCTATTATAAGAAAGATTTTCGAAGATCTACCCGAGGTTTATGGAAGAACAGATACTCTTCAATCACCCAATATTACCATCAATAATGCGCTTGACTCCATGTATCTTACCTGGAATTATGCCTATCAGAGAAGGAATCTTTCTCCCCCAAGTACATTTACCGACACGCTGCGAGTGATGGTGTCTGTAGATTGTGGGCAAACATGGCAAATCGTAAAACAACGAGCAGGCGCTTCTTTGCAAACTGTAGGTTCTTTCGGTACCAACAATGCAGGCTTCGTTCCTACAGCAACCCAATGGGCTAACGACTCAGCAGACCTTACACCATTCATTGCCCAAAGCAGCACTTTGCGTTTTGCAGTGGTATCAGTTTCAGGGAGAAATAACAACATCTATATTGATAACCTAAATCTTACCAGCCGACAGCTCGGCCCTGTAGGGTTTCCTTTAGAAAGTTTAAAAGAGAATACATCCTTTAAAATGTATCCTAATCCTGCACAAAGCAGGGTTACAGTGCAGCATGATTTGTTGATTGATAGAGAAGCGAAGCTTTCAGTGTATAATTTGAGTGGTCAAGCCCTGAGCAGCTTTATAATTAGGGGTGATGCCTCTGGCAATGCTGAGGTAGAGCTGCTTCAGATGGCCTCGGGAATGTATATCATTGAAATGCAAACAAATAATCAAGTGCTCCGATCTCGTCTTTTGATCGATTGAGGAGCGCTTAGTCCATTGTATTCATAAAAGAGAGGCAGTAATTATGTATTTAGCCTCTCTTTTTTATTGATATCGAAAATTGTGCTTGACTATAATTGGTATTGTAACTATTATTGCAGAGCAAAAAGGCATCTATTTCCCCGCCTAGCTATCTACTAAGTAAATTTATTCCACACACTTTTTTCCTTCCAACTCATTCTGTTGAGCCTTTATGTATAAAATCGAAGACCTACGGGTACATCTCTTGTCCGAAATACGCGAAATAGCGGACAAGCTTGAAATCAAAAATTACAAAAAATTAAGCAAAGACGAACTCATTTATAAGATTCTGGATGCTCAAGCCTCAAATCCAGAATTGCTTAAAAATATCAATCCAGATGCAGAAACTGCTGTACTCGAAGAAGTGACCACAGATGCAGATACCAAACGACCTAAGCTAAGAAGACAACCTTTGATGGGCAAAGATAAGTCTGATAAACCCGAATCAACGGGAAAGGAGATTTTACCGAAGCTGACCTTTTTCACAGAGCCTGCAAACGATATACTTCCCATAGATGCAAAACCTAGAAAGGTAGAAGCTGCACCTGAAGAAGAAATAAAGTTGCTGCCGCCACTAGAAAGTACCACTCAAGCAGCTCCAGAATCAATTCAAATCCCAGAAAGGCGAAATCCTAATCAAGAGCCGCGCACTGGAAACCAGCCTCAAAACAGGCCACCTCAATTCAACAGAGATAGAGACAGAAACAAAAATAGACCTCCTCTAGAAGCCTCTGGACTCCCAGAGAGCGCGGAACCGAAGGAGCTGATTACCCTTGAGCCTACGCAAAATTCATTCAAGAAAACCTTTAACATTAAGGATTTTGATGGGGTAATTCACAATGAAGGTGTTTTAGAAATCATCCAAGAGGGCTATGGTTTTTTACGTTCAGCAGATTACAATTATTTGGCAAGCCCGGATGATATCTATGTTTCCCCTTCTCAGATTAAGCTTTTTAATCTAAAAACTGGAGATACGGTAGTGGGCACCATTCGCCCACCCAAAGAGGGAGAGAAATACTTTGCCTTACTTAAAGTAGATTCTGTAAATGGCCGCACTACAGATGAGATAAGAGATAGAATTCCTTTTGAATATCTTACTCCATTATTCCCACAGGAGCGCCTCAATCTGAGCACCTCCAATTCTCAAGTCTCCACACGCATCATGGACCTCTTTGCTCCTATTGGTAAAGGACAACGCGGGATGATCGTGGCTCAGCCTAAGACTGGAAAGACAGTTTTACTCAAGGATATTGCCAATGCAATTTCACAAAATCACCCTGAGGTATTTCTTATCATTCTCCTGATTGATGAAAGACCAGAAGAGGTGACCGATATGGCTCGCTCCGTAAAAGCTGAGGTAATCTCCTCTACTTTTGATGAGCAGGCAGAACGCCATGTGAAAGTGGCCAGCATTGTATTAGAAAAAGCCAAGCGACTTGTAGAGTGCGGCCATGATGTGGTGATTTTGCTAGATTCTATCACACGATTGGCAAGGGCTTACAATACGGTGGTGCCATCATCAGGAAAGATACTTTCTGGTGGTGTAGATGCCAATGCTTTGCACAAACCCAAGCGTTTCTTCGGGGCTGCACGAAATGTAGAAAACGGTGGCTCTTTGACCATTATCGCTACAGCATTGATTGAAACTGGTTCTAAAATGGATGAAGTGATCTTTGAAGAATTCAAAGGAACCGGTAATATGGAATTGCAACTAGATCGTAAGTTGGCGAATCGCAGGGTATATCCTGCTATAGATGTGCCTGCATCAGGTACTAGAAGAGAAGATCTGTTGATGGACAAAGACGAGTTGGCAAGGGTTTGGATTTTGCGTAAGTACATGTCCGATATGACTTCTATTGAGGCTATGGAATTCCTACTCGATAAGATGAAAGGCACCAGAAGCAATGAAGAGTTTCTAATCTCGATGAATGGGTAAACTAGCTGCTTTGTTAGGCAGTACTTTTTATATTTTTTTCATAAGAATGGAGGTATTCGCTTCCACCCACAAGGGTATCATGAAATGGAAATAGTATTTGTGATGCAAATCTTGTTGGTGAACCTTCCTCAAGCTTAATCGCAACACCAACATGGGACGGGTTTGCCTTACTTTCCAAATGCGCTGAACTTTTATAAAGTGTAAGACAAACTTCCTAAATCCCTGCGCCCTTGTTGGTATTAGCTTGGATTAATGCATAGGCTCCACCAATGAGCTATTGTTGAAATGGAAATCTTGTTGGAAATCC
>DAINOB010000228.1:0-4003 GCA_036735585.1 Cytophagales bacterium
CACCAGTGCCTGTGATACCCAATACAGGTGTATTTCTGGTTTCAATAAGTTTGCTCAGTTCATCATGGGCTTTTTTGAGCTCATCGGGGAAATTCTCAGCCAACGAAATCAATTTGCCGATGGTTTGCGGGTCTTTGTTGGGCAGTGATTTGATTTCTCCGTTGAGTGGTGGTGTCTTGGTAGGGAAATCACATTTTTCCAAAAGATCATTAATCATCCCCTGAAGGCCCATTGACCTGCCATCATCTGGACTATAGATTCTATCAATCCCATGAGCATGCAATTCCTCGATTTCTGTAGGCAAAATGGTACCACCCCCGCCTCCGAAGATCTTGATATGACCTGCTCCACGCTCACGAAGCAAGTCAAACATATACTTGAAGTATTCTACGTGGCCTCCCTGATACGATGTGATGGCGATACCTTGCACATCTTCTTGAATGGCACAGTCTACTATTTCTTTCACCGACCTGTTATGTCCTAAATGAATCACTTCTGCTCCTGAAGCCTGAATAATTCTACGCATGATGTTTATTGCGGCATCATGCCCATCAAAGAGGGAAGCTGCGGTAACGATACGAATGTGATGTTTAGGCTTGTAGGGTGCAGTGACTACTATTGACATAATTTAACGAGGGTATGAGAATACAAAACTAAAATTAATAAGACAAAAACAGAGGTCTAAGCCTGTTTATGGAAGTACGATAAACTTAACTGGCGTTTTGAAAGGATGCTTTAGGAAAGCACCTGCTTTATTTTGGCTGGTTACATTCCAGAAGGGTTGGTTACCATTGTTGGCCGAAGTGCCACTAGCACTGAAATAGACCAGCTCTCCAGACCTAAAAACCAAATCCTGCCGGATGTATACGCTGTCGATAAATTTGAATTCGGCATGGCCCAAAGGAGTTCTTTGATACAAAAGCCCTCCCCAAGTAGCCTGCAATACGTCTGTTGGATTCTTTCCAAAAATCAAATCTGCCCCCCGCTCTGCAAAATCACCTGGATAGCTTAAATAGGCTGTGAAAGTGTAATTCTTTTTTAAAAGTGAATCTATCTCAACCTTAAAGCCCACACTGTCGCAGCGTGTGGTGCTTGGAGGTGCGTACACAAAAGTATCTACCATAAAGGCCAGCTCTGAAAAATCACCTGAATAGCGCAGCCTTACATTGCTCCAGGGCACTTCAGCAGCTACTAGCCCTGAAGGCGTGCATTTCAAATTTCTGATTAAAGTATTGGTCCCCAAATTCATTCTAAAAACACCTAAACTATCGCTGAAGGTTTGAAATTGATCTACATTCACTTGAATTCCTGTAAGACTAGTATCTTTGAGTACTAGAAATTCATCTGCAAATCGTAGGTATCCAATCAACTGGTTATCAGGCCTCGGAATGATTTTCTTTTGTTCTTTACAGCTTTGTAAATTCAAAAAACTTAACAACAAAAGTGATTTAAGAATGAAAAGCTTAGGCATAGATCGGGATCAAAAAGAAATGACATGCAAATTAGAGGATTAAGCAATAGAGGAAGCCTAAAATATGCACTCTTATTTTTAAGTTTAAGTATTTTTGTTGGCTTCACCCGTTGTACATCCCCGGAGTCAGGCAAAGAAGCTTCCTCAGAGCATGATATTCAACGAAGGGCAGAAAGTCGAACAAAAGTATTAAGCGACACTTTACAGCTGGATTCTATTCAAATAAAAAGGCTTTATGAGCTTCATCTAAAGCTAGAACGATCGCTATACAAGCTACATGATCAAAAAGATCAACTAGATAAAAGAGTCTTTAAAAATGAATTGAGAAAGGTAATTCTTTTCACTGAAACAGAATATAAGAAACTATTTTCTGAGGAGCAATATGCCTTGTATAAAAAATACAGAATGCGGAAGTCTAAAAACAAAAACAGGATGATCCGCCTGAAGAAAAAGCCCGAGGCAAACCATCCTGCTGAAATGCAATAAGAAAAAATTAATCTACTTCATAAGAAGCCAAAAGCAACTCAATAAAAACATCATCCTCTGGATCGTAAAGCTCCATATAAAGATCAGTTTCAGTAGCATTTACAGGTACCACATCGGTTATTTTCCAGACTTCTTCAAATTCACTATCAATATCAAAAGCCAAATAGTCTAGATTGGCATCGATGTAATAATACCCCCAATCCCAATCGTAATCGTCAATATTCGCGTCATAATAGAAGGTGATATAAATATCGTCATCGAAGAAAAACATGGCGAAATAATCAAAGAAATCAAAGATCGGATCATTGGTATAATCTATTCCATCAATTGCAATACCATCAACAAACCAAGCCAAAAATGAGGTGTTGGCGATTTTTGCATCTGAGGACGCATTGCTCCCGACCATTCTTTGGAAGTTTGCAAGCTCAGTAGAGTTTAAATTTGATTTTTGCTCAGATGGTGGTTCTACTGAAATGCCTGAAGTACCATCTCCAAAGGTCACATTTCCACCGCCACTTGGGTTGGACTTTGCTGATTCATTTTTTACATCCAAGTTTAGCGCTGTAGGCTTGGATGAGGTCTTATTGGAAGGAGCTGGATCATTCTTTTTTTCCTCTTTGCAGGAAAAAAAACTTACACTCCATAATAAAATCAAGACTGTAAAGAGGTTTAGCTTTATCATACGATTAGATTTGATTTCAAATTTCAGAAGAAAGCTTGTCAATATCAAGCACTTGTTACTGAAAAATAAAAATAGTGAAAACAATAAATTAGGATAAGGCTCGACTGCTATTTTAAATCACATGAAGTGCCACTGATCTTTCTCAAATACTTAAATATCGCTCAATGCCACCTATCAAATTGCGCACATTAGAAAAGCCCTTCTGCGCTAAGAATTGCTTGGCATTATTACTCCTAGCACCTGATCTGCAATGCACGATGATCTCTTGATCCTTAATTGACTCTAACTCGGTAAATCGTGTAGGGAGCGTACCTAAGGGTATTAATTGAGCCCCAATGTTTTTCTCCTCAAACTCCCAGTCTTCTCTTACATCGATGATATGTAGTTTTTCACCGTTGGTGATTCTTTCTTTAAGCTCTTCTGCTGTAATGTCCATGTTACTTTCTAATTATTAGTTTTTTGTATGAAACACCTTGTTCAGTTTCAATCTGAACGAGATATAAACCTGGCAGCAAAAATGGCACATGAATAGGCATACCCTCCGTGACATTTGTCAACTTCAAAATATTTTTTCCACTTACCTGCGAAATGGTCACCATACTTGCTGAACTTGATAGGCTGAATGTTCCCTCGCTAGGGTTAGGATAAAGAGATACATCCACCTTCGTTTGCAGATTGTCTCTGAATCCAACCGCTGCTGGATCTCCATAGATGGGTCTAATCATAGGGGCTACATCTCTGATTTCTGAAAATCCGACCCAGACTCCATTGGTATTGGCAAATAATCTATCGTTGAATCGATTGTTTCGATCCACCCCTAAGTTTAAAAACTCTGTGGAGAATTGAATCCAACCTACATAAAAGGTGGCGGGTACAGGCAAGGCTTTTGGAAAGGCATAGCGAACAAATTGCTGAGAAGAATCCCCATACATGATATTGGCTGGCATCCTAAAAAGAATGTCATTGGTATCATTGGATAAATTTCGCCACACAAACAATTCAAAATTCTGATTGGAAAGGTCTCGGCCAAGCTGGACAAAGAGCATGTCTACCGCAGTAAGTGTATCGGCCTTAGCTGCTTCAAATTTGACTGCAAATCGTCCGTTCTGAGCATTTACTATACCTATACCATATTCAGCACTTCCATCATCATAGGCCAAATAGTCCCCAAAGCGGATGCTTTCTGCCAAAGTATCGTTTTCGAGTTTGGTATCAATTACAGCAATGCTATCTAGAAAAAACTTGATTTCGAGTTTACAGTCATTTTCTGCTACGATTACCGAAGGATCTAGTACGGCATTGAATGAAAATCCATTGGTTTCTCTTGAAAGATTTCCAGAACCTCTGAGTATGGTATCTGCAAA
>DAINOB010000229.1:0-3966 GCA_036735585.1 Cytophagales bacterium
TTGGAATCAATGACCAATACTTTCTTGTGAATGCCAATCCTGTTTTTGAACAAGGGGAAGTAAAATATATAGGTGTCTTCATGAAAAATATCAGCGATAGGAAAGCTGTTGAAAACACCATCATGACTCAAAATGAAGAACTTCTTAAAGTAAACAAAGAGCTAGATAGTTTTGTCTACAAAGCATCTCATGATCTCAGAGCGCCACTTGTGTCTGTTTTAGGACTCATCAATATTTCAAAAATTGAAACAGACGAATCCAAAAAGCAAGAGTATCTAAGTTTGCAGGAGAAAAGCATCAAAAAGCTGGATAAGTACATCCAAGATATCATAGACTATAGCAGAAACGCAAGGCAAGATATTCACGCAGAGCTGGTGAATCTGGAGGAAATACTTGAAACGGTCCTAGATCAGAACAAATACATTCTGGAGGAGGGTAGATTACAATTGAAGAAAAATATAGATCTGCAAGAGCCATTGATCAGTGACAGACGAAGACTGGAAGTGGTGTTGAACAATCTTGTATCCAATGCCATACGCTATCATGATCCTTCAAAACCAAGTCTAATCCTGAATATTACTCTTGTAAAAACAGCGAAGGGTCATCAATTAAGCATAGAAGACAATGGTATCGGCATTGCGCCAGAGCATCAAAATAGAGTTTTTGAGATGTTTTATAGAGCCACCTCAAGCAGAGCAGGAAGCGGACTTGGGTTGTATATAGTAAAAGAAAGTGTTTCGAAACTTGGAGGTAAGATTACGTTAGATTCAACACCAGGTGTAGGTACCACTTTCTCTATTGAGCTTCCCAAACTTCTATATACAGTGAACAGCAATTGACTCAAGCTGCAATATGCCTCACCAATAGCCTTTTAGCCATAGGCAATAAGGCTTCTTCATATGGAACCTCTATTTTAGAAAGTACCACATAGGTAGCAGGATTAGGTAAGGCTGGAAAAGACCTGAGCAGGCTCAATTTTATAGATTCCAGTGTGTTGGCCAAGCTTCTTTGAAACTTCCCAATATACTGCATATATACTCCCCTGTATTTTTCAGCTTTCTTTTCAAACAGTGTTACCTGATACTGATACACTTGATAATCAGGGTTGTAAGGTTGTTCTAAAAATAGATACCCTGCATCCTTATATAAAGGAGTTACTCCTACTGAGTTAATCTCTAAATGTTTTTCAATAAAGTCATACACTTCTTTGCCTACCTTCATGTGTACTTCCATTTGTGGCAATGCGTACTCGATGATATGTTCAATTTCCTGCATCAACTCATCGTCTTCGATCATCTTAGCATAAACCAATTGCAGGTTCTCAAAATCGACAACTGACAGCTTCTTTGGAAATAAGAGCTCCATGGACTCCTTGTTTGCTTTTAGATCTTTCGTGTGTTGAAAGTGATGGATCAGATCAGACAAATCGGGATACAAATGATACTGGTCAAAGCGGCTTTTCACACTTTGCAAATAAGCCAACAACTCATATTTTTTGTATTCGAAGTCGATCAATCCACTTGTCACCCAGTTTATATCCAGTGTTCTCATTTTCTATGTTTGTGGTAGGTCATTGATTAAACTATTGAAATTAATTCATTGCTGACAAAAAGTCAAGGCCAAACAAAGGACACGATCATCAATCTGAATAGATCGGTATTCTTTTCTGCTAAAATGTCGCATTTAAAATGAAGAACGGACTGAAACATCACATGGCATGTTATCTGTCATTGCATGCTCATTAAAAAAATCGTTTAGCATATGTCAAAACTGAGTATCAAACCATTAGCAGACAGAGTTCTGGTAGAGCCTGCTGCAGCAGAAGAAAAAACAGCATCTGGAATCATTATCCCAGATACCGCCAAAGAAAAGCCTCAAAAGGGAATCATAGTAGCGGTAGGTAATGGCAAAAAAGATGAGCCACTTACTGTGAAAGAAGGCGATACGGTACTTTATGGTAAATATGCCGGTACTGAGATCACAGTAGAAGGTAAGGAATACCTCATCATGCGTGAATCAGACATTTTCGCTGTTATTTAATCAAAACACAAAGCTTAATTTAAAAACAAAACACAATGGCAAAGCAAATATTCTTTGATTCAGAAGCCAGAGAAAAACTAAAAAAAGGCGTAGACACTCTGGCAGATGCCGTAAAAGTGACACTAGGTCCTAAAGGCAGAAATGTAATTCTAGATAAAAAATTTGGCGCTCCTACCATCACCAAGGATGGTGTAACAGTAGCCAAAGACATTGATCTTAAAGATCCAATTGAAAACATGGGCGCCCAGCTGGTAAAAGAAGTGGCCTCAAAAACAGCAGATTCTGCTGGTGATGGTACCACTACAGCTACAGTATTAACACAAGCTATTTTTGCTCATGGTATCAAAAACGTAGCCTCAGGAGCCAATCCAATGGATCTTAAGCGTGGCATCGACAAAGCTGTAGAAGCAGTAGTAGCCCACCTTAAGAAGCAATCAAAAGCAATTGGCAACAACAATGAAATCTCTCAAGTAGCTACCATCTCAGCAAACAACGACCATGAAATCGGCAAAATGATAGCCGAAGCCATGGAAAAAGTTGGTAAGGATGGAGTAATCACCGTAGAGGAAGCAAAGGGAACAGAAACAGATGTGAAAATCGTAGAGGGTATGCAATTCGATAGAGGATATCTATCGCCATACTTCGTGACCAATGCTGATAAAATGGAAGTAGAAATGGATAGACCTTATATCCTAATCTACGATAAGAAGATTTCTAATATGAAAGAACTTCTTCCAGTATTGGAGCAAGTAGCACAAACAGGCAAGCCTTTGGTAATTATCTCAGAAGAAGTAGAAGGTGAAGCTCTTGCAACTTTAGTAGTGAATAAACTAAGAGGTGCATTGAAAGTAGCTGCTGTAAAAGCTCCAGGCTTTGGTGATAGAAGAAAGGCCATGCTTGAAGATATCGCAGCACTTACAGGAGGCACAGTGATCTCTGAAGAAAGAGGGTACAAACTTGAAAATGCAACTTTAGAGTATCTAGGTACTGCCGAAAAAGTAAACATCGATAAGGACAATACTACCATCGTAAATGGTGCTGGTCGCAAAGAAGATATCACTGCACGCATCAATCAGATCAAAGCTCAAATAGAGTCTACCACATCAGATTATGATCGTGAGAAACTTCAAGAGCGTTTGGCAAAGTTGAGTGGTGGCGTGGCTATCCTTTACATCGGTGCTGCTACTGAGGTAGAAATGAAAGAAAAGAAGGATAGAGTAGATGATGCATTGCATGCTACTCGTGCTGCCGTAGCTGAGGGTATAGTACCTGGAGGTGGTGTAGCTTTGATTCGTGCTGTATCTGCTCTTGATGGTGTGAAAACCGACAATGAAGATCAAATTACAGGCGTAAACATCATCCGTATCGCTCTAGAATCACCTCTACGCACTATTGTGAGCAATGCTGGCCTAGAAGGTGCTGTAATTGTGCAGAAAGTGAAAGAAGGTAAAGATGACTTTGGATACAATGCCCGTGAAGACAAATATGAAAACATGTTTGCTGCAGGAGTAATTGATCCTACTAAAGTTACTCGTTTGGCTTTAGAAAATGCTGCTTCAATTGCTGCATTGCTACTCACTACCGAGTGTGTAATTGCGGATTCAGAAGAAGAGAAGCCTGCCATGCCTCCTATGGGTGGCGGTGGAATGGGTGGCATGATGTAATCAAGCACTCAGATAAATATTACTCAAACCCCTGTTGCTTTTTGCGACAGGGGTTTTTGTTTGGTGCTCCCTCAAAAACATTTTTAAAAAAGCCTATTCTAAAAAGTCAAATTAATTTATTTGATCAAGCGTAGAAGGTAATACAACAAAGGCGTAAATATCAGAACTAGCATAACTGGTAAAAACCAGAAACCCAACCCCTGCGCTTGACCAAGAGCAACACGCAATGACAGATACTCCAAAAACAAAAACACAATGGCTA
>DAINOB010000230.1:0-3964 GCA_036735585.1 Cytophagales bacterium
AAAAAATTGGCAGAAATGCTTACCGAAATCACAAAGGCGCAATTGGTATGCTGGAGATTGGGGAATTTGATGAATGAGGGAAAAGCCACTACCGCACAAATTTCACTTGCCAAGCGTAACAGTGTAGAAACAGCCTTGCAAATAGCAAGAGAAGCGAGACAAATACATGGTGGAATGGGCATTACCGCTGAGTATCCCATTATGCGACACATGATGAATCTCGAATCTGTGGTTACCTATGAAGGAACTCATGATATTCACTTGCTGATACTAGGGCAGCATATCACAGGAATTCCAGCTTTTAAATAATCTTAAAATAGTCACAAATTATCGAAAGAGTGGATGGTCTTAGGTCGTCCACTCTTTTGTTTTATATCAATCTAGAGTTTTCGAAAAGCAGATTAGGCACTTGCATTTTGTTTTGATCCTGATTCAGTGGTTTTCCCTCAATCCGTCTACCTTTGCGCTATGCATTCTGGTATGATCTTAATAGCTGATTTTGGCTCTCAATACACACAGCTTATTGCTCGTAGAGTGAGAGAGTGTCATGTATATTGTGAAATTCACCCTTACAACCATCTACCTGAGTTGCATGAAGGCATCAAAGGCATTATTCTATCTGGCAGTCCAGCTTCAGTAAATGAATCAGAGGCCCCAGCTCCTGGAATAGATCCACTTACTCAGAAAGTACCTGTACTTGGCGTTTGCTATGGAGCTCAATGGATAGCCAAAAATACAGGTGGAAAAGTGCAGCCCAGCAAGACTAGAGAATTTGGAAGAGCACGTTTGCAGCGCGTTTCAGAACCTTCACCTTTGTTACATGGCGTTTCAGCAGGCTCTCAAGTATGGATGTCACACAGTGATACCATCATGGAATTACCGCAGGAATTTGAAATCATTGCAAGCACAGAAAGTGTAGAGGTGGCCGCTTATCATCATAAGGAAAAACCAATTTATGGCATTCAATTTCATCCTGAAGTCACTCATTCAGAACAAGGAAAAACCATTGTAGAAAATTTCCTCTTCCAGATTTGCGGCTGTGCCCCAGATTGGACACCAGCATCTTTTATTGACCAAACCATTGCTGATATCCGATCTAAAGTAGGTTCTGAAAAGGTAGTACTTGGTCTTTCGGGTGGCGTAGATTCCTCTGTGGCTGCCTTACTGCTTCAGAGAGCCATTGGCGATCAATTGCATTGCATTTTTGTAGACAATGGATTGCTCAGAAAGGATGAATTCAGCCAAGTACTTGATTCTTATCTTGGTATGGGGCTCAATGTGGTTGGTGTGGATGCAAAAGCCGATTTTTATACCGCCCTGCAAGGATTATCAGACCCTGAAGCTAAAAGGAAAGCAATTGGGAGGGTATTCATTGATGTTTTTGATAAAGCTGCTACTTCCATAAAAGCAGTTAGCTGGCTAGGACAAGGCACCATCTATCCTGATGTGATAGAATCTGTGTCCGTAAAGGGGCCATCAGCCACCATCAAATCCCATCATAATGTAGGAGGGCTTCCAGAAAAGATGCACCTCAAAATAATAGAACCCTTAAACACGCTTTTCAAAGATGAGGTTCGTGCCGTAGGCAAAGCTTTGGGATTGGAAACTCATATTCTTCATAGGCATCCTTTTCCAGGTCCTGGTCTTGCCATCCGAATTTTGGGTGAAGTCACTCCTGAAAAGGTTGCACTGCTTCAAGAGGTAGATCATATTTTTATTGACTTGCTTAAGACAGAGCAACTATATGACAAAGTGTGGCAAGCTGGAGCTATATTACTTCCCGTTCAATCCGTAGGTGTAATGGGCGATGAACGTACTTACGAGCGTGTAGTGGCACTGCGAGCAGTATCGAGCACCGATGGCATGACAGCAGATTGGGTACACTTACCCTATACTTTTTTAGCCGAAGTCTCCAATAGAATTATCAATCATGTAAAAGGAGTGAATCGAGTGGTTTATGACATTTCTTCGAAACCTCCAGCAACCATAGAATGGGAATAACTACTATTTTTATAAGGGATGTAAAGTTCCTATTTGCACTTTTGTCCGTATTGCTGGCTTTCCCCTTGTGGGCACAAACTCCCGCTGAAAAGCAAAAACTCTATCTCCAGGGTAAAAGCGCACTGGAAGAAAATAATTGGACAGATGCCATTCGATTTTTTACACTTGCAGAGCCAGGCGCTGACCAACCTTTTACTCCGTACTTATGGTACTATAAAACAGCTGCCTTGTTGCAAACTGGGAATTATACAGAAGCCGAAAATTACATACAAAGACTCGAAACTACCTATAAAGGACATCCTATTCAGAAGGAAGTGATACTTCAGAAATTGTATCTCTACAAAGCTACCCAAGATGTACATGCATTTATAGCGTTGGATGGTTCGTTTGAATTGCCAGATTCTTTGAATGATGTTTTTGTCTCACAGAGACGGTATTTTTTTGAGGCTGCACCGAGTGATAGTCTAGAGCTATGGCAGAAAAAATACAGCAATTATCGTCCGTTGGCTGTGGCTTTAGCTTCTAGGTATATCATTAAAAGTGAAGAGTCAAGTCAAAAACGTTTAGAAGTACTCGTAAAGCAGTTTGGCATTGATAAAAGTACATTACCCAAAAATATCACCACGCTTAGGTCTGCAAAGCAATATAGAGATGTAGCCTTGATCTTGCCCATTTCAGAGCCGCTCATGGACACCTTGCGTAAAACCAGTACAACCCCATTTCTTTTTGAGTACTACTTGGGCTTTATGCAGGCATTTGAGCAGGATAGGACCATTAAAAACACCGCACGCTTTCATGTATTCACACCTGGTAGATCTTTAGATTCACTGAAAGCCTTGCTAGAAAAACCTGAGCTTATGTACATGGACTTGATTGTAGGTCCGGTGCTCACTCAGCACAGCATTATGGTAGCAGAATATGCGGAGAAACACAAAATAGTGATGTGGAACCCTATTAATGACCACGAAGATATTCTGGAATCAAAAAGCTATGTATTCGCTCCTCAGCCACAGAGCAGAACCATTGCGAAATTGGTGTCAAGATATGTAAAGCAGCAGACGGTTGCAGAAAGCGCTATACTATTCAGTGGAAGCACTGAAAAGGAACAAGAATTAGGAAGACTGTATGCAGAGCAGGTGAAAAGTGATTCTTTAGTTTTGTTGAAAAATTGGCGGTGGAGTCAAGCAACTGCCATGGAGTGGTATGATTCCCTGCAAGTGATAGGTATGGATAGTCTAAAGCACATTTTTGCACCTATATCCACTCCTACCACAGCCGCTGCATTGATGAGTGTGCTTGAAAGAATACCCTCTATGGTGGAAATATACACAGGTCCAGAGTGGCTGGACAATAGTCTTATGAGCTTCGGTCAGTTTGAAAGGAGGCACTTTAAATTTTACTATCCAGATTTGGTAAATTATGATCATCCCAGTGCTTTGCGATTCCGAACCTACTATCTAAGATCAATGGGAGTAGTTCCCTCCATTTATGCCTACAAAGGCTACGAGCACGGGCTTATTTTATTCAAACTCATGTCAACAGTGAAAATTGGATTGAAAGATTATATGAAAAAACACTTCATCAAAGGCGAGATTATGTCAGGATGTGATTTCAGAATCAGCAATGATAATTCGTATGTGCCCTTGATTAAATTTCAAGATAGGTCAGTGGTTATCATCAATCCTCCTGTATTGGGAAACTAATAAGTCAATATACTTAATACCGCATTTAAGCCAATAAACACCACAAATACCGCAAAGTAAATACCACTGAGTAAGATCATTTTAGCCACAGTTTTAAACCTACTTTGCAAATACACATTACGCATAGATTTGTAAAAATACCATGCACAAATTATTGCGATCACAGCCCCTGTCCCTTGTGATTTATACCCAAACAAACCAACCAAAGCTTGCAACAGTAGCATAAAAAATAAAAAACTGTGCAAGTGAAAAGCATGCAC
>DAINOB010000231.1:0-3961 GCA_036735585.1 Cytophagales bacterium
CCTAAATGAAGCCCATTACCTCTATCTCATTCGCAATCATCACTATAGAGACAATGTTCCTACCCTGCTTCAAGCCCTAGCAACCACGTTGCCAGATAGCGTGCAATCGCTTTCTATGTATCAAATGGTTGATTCTTCCTCTGATACCGTTTTGCTCTATCGCCATGAAATCAAGCCTTAAACTTGCACTGTTCTTGTTTTTGGTCATAGTCGCATTGTCTATGCTTTACTTCTTTGAGGGTCGTGGATGGGTGGCAGATTGGCTTCATGGAGCAGATGTCCCTTTGTTGGATCAACTTACTCGAGCACTATATCCACGCTTATTGGTAGAGCGCCATCGTTATGAGGCAGATATTCTTTTGTTCTACGCAGATCAATTTATTGGGAGAACAATGGGTGTAGGGCTTCTGAGTACAGGATTGATCTTATGGTTTCAACAAAAACCGAATTTACACCATACATGGAATTCTTTCTGGGCTGGGGAAATTTCTACTACTCATTATAAAGGATTAAACTTTGTTTTCTTTTTAGTTGTAGCCTATTTTGGGTATGATCTTCTTCCTGATTTGCTACACCTTCACCAACTTAAATCTTTATACCAACCTGTTTCTTTTCTGTGGCTATTTGACATCCCCTACCCACTTATATTTTTTATCTATTTGTATGTTATTACCATGGTCATATTTTGCCTCATAGCTGCGGTAGGAATTCGATCTTTATTTTTCAGTTTGTATATCATGGTCATTTTCATTGTGCTCCAAGCCTTTGTATTCAGTTTTGAAAAAACAGACCATCATCTCAGTACCATTACGTATGCGCTATTGTTGATGCCATTTATGCATCATTCTGCTACTAATCAATTGAATCCACCTATCTGGCCCTTGAAATTAATTCAAATTAGCGTTGGACTGTCTTATGGGCTTTCTGCACTTGAAAAGATCAGTATCACGGGTTTCAATTGGCCACAAGAAGCATTGTGTGGATACTTAAAAACCTACGCTGTAGATATACCTTATTGCGTGGCTATTGGATATGGTCTACTCCTCTTTCAATTAACATTTATTTTAATTGTATTTTATCCAAAATTACGCTGGATATATTTGCCTATAGGGACTGCATTTCACATCCTAGTTTTTGTCTTTACTGGCATTGGTGGATGGCTTCACCCTTGGTGGCTCATGTATCTTTTCTTCTTGGATTGGAGTTTTATTGGCAAGCACCTTCCTCAAGGTTGGAAAGATCAAAAAGCCTTGGTACAATAATGCAATCCATGCAACAGGCATTGCCAAACTTTGGTATCGTAGCAAAGCACCTGCATTGGGAGATGCGTAAGCCAACAGGCCACATGAAATAAATGCCCAACCAAAAAAGATTATAAAACTAGCATTGGCCTTTAACTTCCCTCTAAATTCATTATTCGCTAGCAAAGAAATAAAAAGAAAAGTGAATACTACTTTCTCTGGAATAGCAGCATAGGTTAACGCAGATGAAAATCCGCTTAATAATGGATTTAAAAAGAACAATGCCCACACTAAGGGAATATTATACATATAAAAAATAACTGGGTGATCTACATGCTTAAAAATAATACTACTATGATTGCCAATTCTTTCTAACGTAGTACTATGATTGATTCTTATGGCTTCAAAAAAATAATTGATTGATAAATTAGGATGTAGATATCCGCTAATAAATGAAATAAATATCAATGCTAAAATCAACTGCCACCATTTCCAATGAAAAATGATTATGGTAAAATATGAAGTGATTAAAAATAAAAATAAAATAGCCAAATAGTATTTAAGAAAATACAAACCAAAAATCAATACTACTGCGATAGCAATACCAAACCAATTCTTAATTTTCATCACATGTATTCTCTTTGGTAAGCATAAAGCAATACCCAACATCCAAATCATAGCCAGGCTTTCCTTAAAAAGTGCAGAATGCCAAATAGCAATTCCAGGGATAAATAAGAAAGCCAATAATGAAATGGCATAAGGTATTTGATGATGTTTTTGAAGCATAATAGCCACTTGAAAACTTAACAATAGATGTGCAGCAGTTATTAAAATATTGAGCTGCCACAAAGAATCAATCCCTGCCAATAGTGGAAAAGCCAGTATCCAAGAAAAAAATAAAGCCCGAGGTGCATGGGCATAGTTTAATTTCAGATCAAAGAAAAAATCAGGCATATAAGGAAACAAGTGGGTACCTGACTGCCACCAAATACCAAATTCTGAACCCATATTTTGTGCATCTTCAAATAGAGGCAGCATATCAGATGCTGCATAAGTTGTACTGAACAAATAAGTCGCTATCAATGCTAGGGCAACTTTCCAAGTCCATGAGATCACAAATAGCCATACTGCCTGAGACGGTGATACCTCCATTCTTTTCAATTGAAAGTAGTGAATGATCATTCCAGAGATCAGTGCTAAACTGAAGAGCATCATTCCTGCCTTTTCATCAAATGATGGCCAATACTGCACTGAAGGCATTTTCTAGGAGTGCAAAAGTGCTTATACAATTGTATCACTGCCTGTGAATCAAATGCCGAGCTACTCTCAATGCCCAAGAGATCCCATTCCCGAGTAATTCTATTGGATTCGGCAGGCAGTTGTTCTAAAAAGCGAAGGGCGCGCTCCATGTATATTTCTTCACCAGTATGCCTAGCATAAGCAGCCAACAAAGGACTTAAAGTATTGATCATGAGGTTTTCGGCACCTTTTCTTCCCATTGCTCCTGCAGGTTTCTTTACTTCCCCATGCGGACTGTAGTGGCCTAGCCAAAAATCAGAAGGCTTTACTTGTAAAATCGTATACCATTGATCAATCTCTTCTGTATCTCTTACAAGATGAAAAAGATTACCGTACAGATGGATGAGTTTGGCAAGTTGCGCAAGCTTAATGGTTGGGAAAAACGGGGGACGGACGCTTCCAAATTTCCATTGCATTAAGCCATCCATTGATTGAAGGGAATGTTTGTGTTTTAAAAATTCATATTCCCTTTTGAGCTTTTCAAGATAAGGATGATCATATCGGTAAGCTTGCAACAAACCAGATTGACCTACTAAAAGCGCCTCTAATTGTAGTATGGTGTTTCTATGCTTTAAAAGGGTGAGCATAGGGAGCGAAGTTGCCGTACGCTCAAAAGGAATCTTATTGAGGTGAAAGCCCATTCCTTCAGCCAAAAAAATGTAAACCGTTTCATCCCAATTTTTACCGGTGTTTTGAAAAATTTGGAACACCCTAGCTGATTTTTGTTCCAACCGATCAATCAATGCTTTGTCTTTCTGATCGTTAATTTTAAGGGTAGGAACAGAATGTATTTGCTGATGACAAGCGATGGGATTTAGAGACTCTCGTAATTTTTGCCAACGCAGGATCAAATCTTCAGGAACTCTTGTTTGAAGAGCCAAAACTGGAATTCCCTCTGGTCCTTGCCCGTCATCCTCCCATACCACATGTAGGATTACGTTGTTATAAGCAGGATCTAGGTGGTGTTTATGGGCAAACCATTGGTTGGGTTTGTAGTGAACTTCCACTTGACCCACCCAAGCCATTTCCTCAATTTTTATTCGAGCCATTTCAAAATCAGGACCCGAATGTGTATTTAAAATCCCTGAATTAAGTACCTCTAATTCTTGACCTGAAGAGATATGTAGTGGGCTTTCAAACAGTTGATGCTGCCAAACAAATTGTAGAAAGTCCTCATTCATTCCGAAATTTAAATAATCAAGGCATGTATCGCATCATTAAGTTTTTCATCTGTACAGCAATTGCTGAGGCTTCCTTTTGAGCTGCTTTTGCAAAATCACGGCCGGAAGAGGCATAAATAATGCTTCTGGATGCATTTACGAGCAATCCGCATTGATTGTTAAATGCAGCTTTGGACACAGATTGCAAATCGCCCCCTTGTGCCCCAACACCAGGAACCAAGAAAAAATAATTGGGTGCTT
>DAINOB010000232.1:0-3950 GCA_036735585.1 Cytophagales bacterium
GCCTGAGGCTGAATTTTGGTCATACTTACCTGTTCACGAATGCCATCATATTTCACCTCCACTTCTATGACTTTGAGAAGCAGCGAATCTCGTTTAAGCACAATATCTCTAACAATTTTACTGTCTTTGGATCCAAAGATTTCTAATTGAATAGTCTTGTATCCCACAAAACTATAGTTGACTGTGACCACAGTATCTGCTGGAATGGAGATGTTGTAAAAGCCTTTTGTGTCTGAAAAGGTCAATTTTCCTATTTGAGGAACTGCCACATTCACCAATTCAATGGGTTTTCCGCCTTCATCTTTGATTACTCCCTGTAAAGCAACCTGAGCCACGATCAGGTTTTGCTTTGTAGAAATTAAAAAAATTGAAAAAAGAAATAAGGTGAAGAATAAAAGCTTTTTGTGCATCACAGAGCTTTCAAGGAGGCGATAATAGCTAGAGGATTAGCTGCGGAGAAAACAAAATTACCGGCTACCAATACATCTGCTCCACAGTGTACAAGCTCCTTTGCGTTTTGGTCATTTACGCCTCCATCTACTTCCAATAAGCATGAAGACCCCTGTTTGTATCGTAATTCTGCAAGTTCAGATAACTTCTGATACGTGTGCGGAATAAAGGATTGACCACCAAATCCTGGATTTACGCTCATTACACAAACCAAATCAATATCTGCGATAATTGAGGAAAGTAAACTGGCAGGTGTATGAGGATTAATAGCAACTCCTGCCTTCATGCCATGTTCCTTAATTTGGTAAACTACTCGATGTAAGTGAGTTACTGCTTCCAAATGAACTGAAAGAAAATGAGCTCCTGCTTCCGCAAACATGGAAACATAACGTTCTGGCTGTACAATCATCAGATGCACATCAAGTGGCTTTTTTGCCAGTTTCTGTATAGACTTCAATACTGGAAACCCAAAAGAAATATTCGGTACAAATACCCCATCCATTATATCGATGTGCAACCAATCTGCCTCGCTGGAGTTCAACATGTCAATATCTCTCCCGAGGTGTGCGAAATCAGCAGATAGTACAGAAGGTGCTAGAATGGGCATAAAGAATTTGAAAGGACAAAAAAAGCAAATCAATCAAGCACTGCAAAGCGGCCTGAGGCTTTTATCCTAGAGTTATTGATCGTAAGGATATAATGTCCAGAAGAAATGTTGAAGCCTGCTAAAGGTATTACGCTATACTCCATGCCTCCTGTAAAAGTTTCGTGATACATTACCCTGCCCGTCATATCAGTAATTATGGCGGTAAAAGACTCCCCTACATTGATTGACTCAGAGGTGAAACGCAACTCTTCATGAGGTCTAAGGAGGTTTCCTAATAGTTGTAGCGGTTTGCTGGTACTCATTTTCTCAGGCTCAAATCCCGCGGAAATCATTGCTCGCATAAAATTAGGTATTCCATACCCTAGAAGTGAGTCTGGCGCGTTGGCTTGATGTCCAGAATTTCTAAGGTAATTGTAAACCTGCATTGAACTTAAAGATGGATTGGCTTGCCAAAATCCAGCAGCCATTGCTGCAATCAAAGGCCCAGAAAAGGAGGTGCCTGAGGAGTAGCCGATTGTTCCATTTGAAAATGCCACCACACTCATTGTACCTAGAGCAGCTACATCAGGTTTTATTCTGCCTGTGGAGGATAGCCCTACAGAACTAAAAGATGCCCGAGTGCTGTCAGGATTTACAGCCGCTATGGCTAAAACAGAATCTCCATCCGCAGGAGCTGTAATCACTCTCCAGTTTGGATCAGCACCGTTATTTCCTGCACTGGCTACTATCAGCATACCTTTGGCTGCGGCAATATCAGCCGATTTGGTGATCAATGTGGTGTTGCCATTCATATCTGAGGGGCTGTAATCCATTGCTGGATTATCAAACGTGTAATAACCCAAAGAAGTGTTGATGATGTCGGCTCCACAACTGTCAGCGAACTCCGCAGCTACTAACCAGTTGCTTTCTTCAATTCTAAATTCTGAAAAAGCATCTTCGGTTCTACACAATATATAATCTGCCTGAAAGGCTGGACCTATCAAGCTACCAGGCTGGAAACCTGCCATAATGGAGAGCACATTGGTTCCATGTGGATGTTGAGCATACACTTGAGAGGTGTTGGCTACAAAATCATAGGTAGCTTTAATTCCTCCTCTGGCTAACAAAGAATCAAAAACGACCATAGAAGGAACTCCAGGAAACCCTGCGTCAAAAATCGCAATTAGCAACCCTTGACCCATATAGCCCATGGTGTGCATTTGGGGTACTCCGAGCATGTTATTTTGAGGTTGAGATATGCCATAGTTCAAGGACTTAATTCCTGATGTTCTCAATGGATTCATGATCTTGTCGGGTTGAGGTTCTGGTTTGCGAATTGCAGGTCTTTTTACACGCTCCGTTTGACGTACAAATGGCAATTGCATCACCAGATTGAGTATTGAATCCGATCCATTTCTTACGATTGCGGCATTCATCCATTTGCTGGTGTAGAGTACTTGCAAACCATAAGCAGTAAGAGAATCAACATACGTAGGATTGACTGGCAAATCCTCCGTAGTGATGGCAATGTTTTGAGATTGGCGTCTGGCAATAGCACGGGCACTCAAATAACTTACTGGATTGGAGATGCTATAAGGGCTGTTATTTTTATCCGAAAAATAGATCATGTCAGCACGCTGAGCCATAAGATCTGATATATACAGACATACAACTGTACACCAAAAAACTATCTTTAAAAAAAGCTTCATCTTCTTGTCGATTTTAAATGCAATCTAAGGAAAAATGCCATGAGATGTAAGTTCTTCTCTATATACCTCACCACTTTCAGGGACATAAAGTCCAAACCTATCACCCTGAAAATATACCAATGTTTCATTGTAATTCAGCACCTCTCCAATCCCTTCAGCATAAAGCTTATATTGATTTCTGCTGCTTACAAAATTGATAGGCTTCTTTTCAATTTGTGCGTACAGCAAGTTTTTAAAGTTGTTCAAAGAGCTTTCTGCATTTAAAATTTCAGCGGTAACAGAGCCTAAAGAATTCAACTGATTAAAATCCCATGTGGTTCCCACTTTAAATGAAGATGGCAATAACAAATTTATCCTATTGCTGCGGCTTTCGATTACGCCTTTTGGCTCGTGCCAAAGAAGAAAAGTAGAATCAAATATCCAATTATCCTCCGTTGTGTTTCTCTTAAATCGTTCGATTTTTATAGCTCTTACGCCATCTTGAAGCGTGGTAAACTCTTTATGCTCATATCTTAAAAGGAAATCTGTAGAATCTGGAATGCTATTGCCAGCTGTGGAATAGCGCTTAATCTCTACTTTATACTCTCTGTAAAACCCTGTATCTAATTTTACATAGCTGCTCGCGGATAGCAGTGCAGGTGCGCTTTCTTCCTCCATTGGCTTACACGCATGTATGGCCAAGACGCAAAGAAAAATCCACTTAACAGGAAATTGTATGTCTTGATGCTTCTTCAATATATGTATCATGATTGAAGCTTGATAAAATCCATCCCCCTCCTACTACATCATTGCCTTCGTAAAAAACGGCAGCCTGACCAGGGGCTATGGCATTAACGCCTTTATAAAAAAGAACCTTTATCTTACCATTCTCAGTTAAAATATCCGCAGGTGTCCCTTTATCCTTGTATCTTACTTTTGTAACCGTATTGAGCACTTTACCTTCTAAGGTGTCGTACTTTACCAAGTTCACCTTTCCTACATACATGCCATTTCTGTACAATTGGTCGAAGGTTCCGAGAATTACTCTATTGGTTTCTTTTTGAATCTCTGTTACAAAAACAGGATAGCCCAGTGCGATACCCAGCCCTTTGCGCTGTCCAACGGTGTAAAAAGGATACCCTTCATGCTTGCCCACTACAGTCCCGTCTTCAAGAACAAACTCGCCTCCTGCTACCTCCTCCGCTAAGCCTGGCACTCTTCGCTTC
>DAINOB010000233.1:0-3945 GCA_036735585.1 Cytophagales bacterium
TGGCAGCCCTTGTAGGCTTACAAATTGACAATGTACTTATCCAATTGGACGGCCCTGAGCCACCAATCTTGGATGGAAGTTCAATTCAATTTTATCAAGCACTTGAAGCCATGGGTCTAGAAGAACAAAATGCGCTTAGAGATTACTTCGAGGTGCCAAGAAGTATATTTTACAAAGAGCCTGAGAGAGATGTAGAAATAGCAGCTTTGCCGCTTGACGACTATAGAGTAACGGTAATGGTGGATTACAATTCGCCAGTCTTGGGCAGTCAGCATGCCTCACTTACTGATATATCGCAGTTTGGAAAGGAAATCGCCTCCTGCCGTACCTTCTGTTTTCTCCATGAGCTCGAAATGCTTCAGCAACAAAACCTCATTAAAGGTGGAGATCTTAACAATGCCATAGTCATAGTAGATCGTGTGGTGAAGGATGAGGAATTAGATCATCTAGCCAAACTTTTTAACAAACCTAAGGTGGAAGTAAAAAAGGAAGGCATACTTAATAATGTAGAACTTCGCTACAAGAATGAACCTGCACGCCATAAGCTTCTAGATTTAATTGGAGACCTGGCTTTGGTAGGAAGACCATTGAAGGCTCAGATTTTAGCAGCGAGACCAGGGCATGCGGCCAACATTGCCTTTGCCAAAAAGATCAAAAAAGCCATGAAAGAAGAGGCCAAAAGAGCCCCTCATTATGACCCCAAAATGGTAACTGTCATGGATACCATGCAGATATCCAGTGTGCTTCCACACAGATATCCTTTCCAACTTGTAGACAAAATTGTATACATGGACGAAAACTCTGTAATAGGAATCAAAAATGTCACGATAAATGAACCCTTTTTTCAGGGACACTTTCCTGGCAACCCAGTAATGCCCGGAGTTTTACAAATAGAAGCAATGGCACAAACGGGCGGTATACTGGTGCTCAATACAGTGTTAGACCCTGAAAATTATTGGACTTACTTCCTTGCCATAGAGAACTGCCGATTCAAAAAAATGGTGGTGCCAGGAGATACCTTAGTGTTCAAATGCGAGCTGATGTCTCCAATCAAACGAGGAATAGCAAAAATGCAAGGACAGGCATTTGTAGGCTCAAACCTAGTCTGTGAAGCAGTGATGTCCGCCAGTATAGTGAGAAAAAACCAAGTATAAGATGAATCAACCCTTAGCATATATCCATCCTGAGGCCAAAATCGCACAAAATGTAGTGATAGAACCCTTTGCAGTAATTCACAAAAACGTAGTAATCGATGAAGGTACATGGATAGGTTCTCATGTAGTAATCAGTGAAGGTGCTCGTATTGGAAAAAATGTGAGGATATTCCCTGGCGCTACCATTTCTGCTATTCCACAGGATCTTAAATTCGCAGGCGAGGAAACCATTACTTCCATTGGCGACAATACTGTAATAAGAGAATACGTCAACATCAGTAGAGGAACCACCGATAAATACAAAACGGTAATAGGGAAGAATTGCCTTCTTATGAGCTATGTGCACGTGGCACACGATTGCGAAATTGGCAACAACGTGATATTGGTAAATTCTGTCCAAGTGGCTGGGCATGTTACCATTGAGGATTGGGCAATTATTGGTGGTGCCAGTGCCATACATCAATTTGTAAAAATAGGGGCACACGTCATGGTATCTGGAGGCAGTCTTGTGAGAAAAGATGTTCCACCCTATACTAAAGCAGCTAGGGAACCCTTATCTTATGTAGGTATAAATTCGGTAGGGCTGCGCAGACGAGGTTTTTCAAATGACAAAATTGCGGAGATTCAAGAGATCTACAGGAATATTTACCTCAGAGGACTTAACAACTCTGCTGCTCTTGACCTAATAGAATTGCGCATGCAGCCCTCCAGAGAGCGTGATGAAATTATCAACTTCATCCGAAACTCCGAGCGAGGAGTAATGAAAGGATATAGCAACAACTAATCTATGCTGTTGGAATCCAGAGATCTGGGGAAAAAATATACCGGTCGATGGGTTTTCAGACACTTATATTTAAGCGTAAGCACTGGTGACCGATTCGCAATTACGGGAAACAACGGAGCAGGAAAATCAACGCTAGTTCAAATTTTAGCTGGGATGATGTTTCCCAGTGAAGGATCCATACACTTTACTAGTAAAGGAAAACAAGTTCAAGAAGAACAAATCAGAGAACACATTGCCTTTGCTGCTCCATACCTTTTGTTGCCTGAACAGTTTACTGGTTATGAAATCGCTAAGCACTGGTTTTCCTTAAGAGCCCAAAGGCAAAGCATGGACTGGATGGAAATATTTGAAACTTCTGCATTAAATAAAGGATTGCATCAACCGCTGAAAAGCTACAGCAGTGGCATGAAAAGCAGATTGAAACTAGGATTGGCTTTGTTTACCGATGCTTCTCTGGTATTGCTTGATGAACCTACTGCAAATATGGACCAAGAGGGCGTTCACTGGTACCAGCAACAGCTCCACAAGATACCTCAAGACCATACTTTAATTATAGCTTCTAACAATCCAGAGGAGTATCAAATCTGTGATCAGATTTTGAATATGAATACATTATAAAACAAAAAGAGCCTCGATTTCTCAAGGCTCCTTCCTAAAGCAATAGGTAAGTTTAGGGTAGTTTATACTTCCACTCCATCAAATGCGGATTTTTATCTGTTTTCACTTCGTTGCCTAAGCCATCAGTAAAAATTGCTCCAGTGTAACTAACTACAAGTGAACCTTCTTTTGGCTCTTCTTTAGACCCTGCCAATTTGATGATGCCAGGAGCAGCACCAGCCTTTATTTTTGGAGCTATAATTCCAGAGGAGGAAACTACCTTCCAAGAACCTTTGGGACCTAATATTTCAAATACAAAATTTCCATTTTTACCTCTATCGGTCATCGCAAGCATAGGGTAACTAAAGTCATAAGGCCCATACGGTGTCATAATAATATAGGGTCTGCCTTTGGGCTGTGGCTTTAAGCCTTTTGCTACCACAGGGGCTGCAAGAGCATCATTGCCATCTTTAAACTTTTCTGGAGCATAACTTTCAATATAAACTTTGTCTGGCTTGCTGTCAAAAGCTTCAGTAGCTGTTGTAAATCCATCGATAGGGACATCAAAAAAGTTTTCATTTCCTTTTTGACTTCCGTGGATCACATTCGTCTTTCCTGCAACTACGGCCTTGATGTTGTTCTTTCTGAAAACCAAATTCACTCCTTTTCCATCTGAGGCCAATACTTGTTCAGCTCTCGAAATGTCATTGGCTGTAAGAGCATTGTTTTTGCCACCATTGATTTCAAAGGCCACTTTTGAGTTGTTGAAAACATTATTCTTTATAGTGTTGTCTTTTGAACTGATGTCTTTTTTTGACACGAAAGCCCAATCAGAGGGTTGCTCGGAGCGTTCCCACAGATAAATTCCTTTATCACTGTTTTCAATTTTGTTGTAGGCTATGGTATTGCCTTGACCATGTTCTACAGCTATCCCAATTTCATTTCCCTTCAGACTATTTCCTATGATCTGTGAATTAAAAGAATACCCTGCCCATATACCATTTTTGCATTCATTGATGGTATTGTTTGAGATCACATTGCGACTAAAAGTTGCCTCTACGCCATTTTCTGCTGCATAAGAAAAGTCGTTGCCATAGATCACATTGTCATTAGAACCACCCTCACCTGAGTCCATCGTGGATTTACCTGCCCATAATAGCAAGCCATCACCGGAGTGAGTACAGGAGTTGTATCCTATTAAATTTTCATTGGATTGCTCAAACAATAAAATAGAAGTTGCATTTTGATCTTCTGCATAAAAACCATAAGAAAACTCTCTTACGTTGTAATCCAGCTTGTTGTGAAGGATTTTATTCTTTGAAGATCTATACAAACCTATACCTACGCCTGAATTATAGGAAAATATATTATTCCATATTTTACCATCATTTGAGTTTACCAAAAGCAATC
>DAINOB010000234.1:0-3928 GCA_036735585.1 Cytophagales bacterium
ATGAATCTATCACAGGAAACTCACCCTTGATCTTGGCTTCACTCTTGTGCGCTTTATTAGGGTTAGGTTTGGTTATGGGAATCAATTTATTAGCCAATAGAGAAAGCAAGGTCAAATCCTGATGCATGCAGTTTGGTTTATTAGGTTTTCCACTTACGCACAGCTTCTCGCCTGATTATTTTAAAAGCTTTTTTGCCAAACTGAATTTAAAGGACCACACTTACCGCAGTTTGCCCATTCCCAATGAGCAAAGGATGATGCAATTCTTTCAAAATGAAGCTACAAAGTATAAAGGCTTAAATGTCACCATCCCATTTAAACAGACCGTAATACCTTTTATGCATCAGATGGATACGGTAGCTGAAGAAATAGGCGCTGTAAACGTTATTCACATTTCCTCAGTGGGAGTCTTAACGGGTCATAATACGGATGGTCCTGCCTTTCTTGAGACTTTGAAAATGGAAAATTGGAATTGGGAACAGAAAACCGCCATCGTGCTTGGTAATGGTGGTTCCTCCAAAGCGGTACAATGGGCGCTTTCTCAACTAAAAATGAAGATCTATGTGGTAAGTAGAACTCCATCTGATGAACAATTGAACTGGGAGGAATTGGACACTGACCTATGCTTGTCGAGCAGCCTTGTTGTAAATACTACACCTATTGGGATGTACCCAGATTCTGAGGTTGTGCCTCCTTTTCCTAGGAGTGGTTTCCATCAAGATATGTTGGTTTATGATTTGATTTACAATCCCGATCCTACTATGTTTCTTACAGAAGCCAAGAGTGTAGGTGCGCAAATTATCTCAGGTTACCCTTTGCTGATCAAGCAGGCAGAATTGTCATGGGATATTTGGCAACAATAGCCTTCTATATCTGGTATATTTGTAGAACTCATGTCATTCAAACTAATTTCTAAATACAAACCAGCAGGAGATCAACCTCAAGCCATCAGTCAATTGACACAAGGGCTTGAAAGAGGAGATACTTTTCAAACATTATTGGGCGTAACAGGCTCGGGTAAAACTTTTACCATCGCCAATGTGATCGCCCAACTCAATAGGCCTACCTTGGTTTTGAGTCATAATAAAACGCTAGCTGCACAGCTGTACTCCGAATTCAAGCAGTTTTTTCCAGAAAATGCCGTTGAGTATTTTATCTCTTATTACGACTATTACCAGCCGGAGGCCTACATTCCTACTTCCAACACCTATATAGAAAAGGATCTTTCTATAAATGAGGAAATTGAAAAACTCAGACTGGCTACTACTTCGCAGCTGATCACAGGGAGGCGCGATGTAATCGTAGTGGCTTCTGTATCCTGCATTTATGGTATAGGAAACCCTGAAGAATTTGGGAAGAATGTAGTGAAAGTGGCTGTAGGAGACGTCATTCCGCGTTCAAAGTTTTTATTCAGTCTTGTAGATATACTCTATAGCCGCACCACTCATGAATTTAAGCGTGGCACATTTAGAGTGAAAGGCGATACTGTTGACTTGTTTCCGGCTTATACCGATGTGGCATATCGTTTCATGTTTTTCGGAGATGAAATAGAAGCCATTTGGATTATTGATCCTGTTGATTCCAGAAAACTAAGAGAAGAGCACTTTATCAGCGTTTTCCCCGCCAACCTATTTGTGACAGGAAAGGATCTTTTGAATCTAGCTATGCGCGAGATTCAGGACGATTTGGTACAGCAGGTTTCCTTCTTCGAAATGGAAAAGCGATTTCTAGAAGCCAAAAGGGTGCATGAAAGAACAGAATTCGATCTGGAAATGATGCGCGAATTAGGCTATTGCAATGGAATCGAAAATTATTCAAGATACTTTGACAGAAGAAAGCCCGGTGATCGTCCTTTTTGCTTAATGGATTATTTTCCTGATGACTTTTTAATGGTCATTGACGAAAGCCATGTTACCATTCCTCAAGTGAGAGGTATGTGGGGAGGCGATAGAAGTCGTAAAGAAAATCTTGTGGATTTCGGTTTCAGATTGCCTTCAGCTTTAGACAACAGGCCCTTGAATTTCAATGAATTTGAAAGGCTCATAGGTCAAACGATTTTTGTAAGCGCTACACCTTCTGAATACGAGATCAGGAAAAGCGAAGGGGTAGTAGTAGAACAACTGATTCGTCCCACAGGGTTGCTAGATCCAAAAATTGACGTAAGGCCTAGTAAGAACCAAATTGATGATCTTTTAGAAGAGATTGATCAAAATATCAAGCGCAAGGAACGGGTACTGATCACCACACTCACCAAGCGTATGGCAGAAGAATTGTCCAAGTACCTCACAAAAATAAATATCAATTGCCGATACATACACTCAGAAGTCAAGACCCTTGAACGGGTTGAAATTCTCAGAGACTTGAGATTAGGAGTTTTTGATGTTTTGGTTGGGGTAAATCTTTTGCGAGAAGGTTTGGACTTACCAGAGGTGTCATTGGTGGCCATTATGGATGCAGATAAGGAAGGATTTCTACGAAATCAGCGGTCATTGATTCAAACGATAGGACGTGCAGCGCGAAATTCCAATGGTCGGGTGATTATGTATGCAGATAAAATTACAGAGTCTATGCAGACGGCCATAGATGAAACCTCCAGAAGAAGGATGGTTCAAGAGAATTATAATAAAGATCATGGCATTACGCCACAAACAGTGGGCACCTTGCAACCCAGGTCATTTGATGTGCCCGCCACTTATCCAAAAGATTCTGCGAACTTTTATGTGGAACCTGATCAGGCAACGGCCATGGCAGCGGATCCTTTGGTAGAATACCTATCTAAGGACAAGCTCGAAAAGCTCATAAAGGAAACACGTAAAAAAATGGAGCAGGCTGCTAGAGATATGGATTTTATGGAAGCTGCTCGACTTAGAGACGAGTTTTTTGCCCTTGAAAAGAAGCTCAGCGAGTTTAAATGAGCCCTTTAAAGGATTAAAATGCTGTTAAGAATTTGTTAAGTTAACTCTCAAAGTTTGGTTAAGCCAAACACCGGATGTAGTTTCGATCCGAAAAATCAAACTATGAAAACACTTTAATTACTCCTTTTAGTAAGCTGTTATAGCTTTTCAGCATTTTCATTCTCAAGTGAAGACGAAGCAAAGAAGAAATCAAATTCAAAAACAGGTAGGTTCGCCCTTGGTGTAGGTTTGGATGCTTTCAAAAGTGACTATAACAAACCTGCCGAGAAGTATCAGCTTGGAATAGAAGGCAATTACTTCATCATGAATAGGCTGGCATTCAGTGGAGGTCTTGAAGTGTGGAGAAGGGGAAGTGCAGGTGTCACTCCAGTGATGCTCGGCACCAGGTTTTATATTGTAGAACCCGTCTTTATAAGAGGCAGAGTCCTGTTGGCAAATAACAATGCTGAGTTTTCTTTAGGAGGTGGATACTCGCATAAAATTGCTTCAAATTGGAGATTTGAGGGCATGGGTGATTTTTTTGTTGATGCTGGAGAATTCGCTCTGCGTGCTGGGATCATGTATATCTTTTAAAAAAATCATCTTCGAGGGAGGGTTATTGACCTTTAATAAAAGATATAACCAGTTGAATGAGTGAAAGTTAATCTGGTTTGTGGTGGTTTTGATTGAAATAAGATTTTGCCTGCGCAGCAGTTTCAACAGAATGTTTGGTACATGAACTAAATCAGCTATTGAAACAAAATAATCTAAATGTGATTAGCGAGTATTGCGTGTAATTAAAAAACTACCTAACTAGCAGCGTTAATTATAACCTTTTATCTCAAACTAACTATCAGAAACATGAAAAAGACTATCTTTTCATTGGCTCTTCTTGCAGTTGCAAGTGTTGCCGCAGTGGCTCAAGATTTTAAACCGACCTCGGGTATGAAGACCTTAGAACTTCAAGCCGCTAGCCCATTTGCTTCAGGTCGTCCATTCTCTATTGATAATATCCGCCTTCGTTATTTCATCGC
>DAINOB010000235.1:0-3925 GCA_036735585.1 Cytophagales bacterium
TTTGATCGCTTCAAATTATTACTATTATGAAGAGAATTTTTATGAAATTATTAAACTATGTAATGAGATTGAAAAAAGAATAAATTCATCATCAAGTAATAGTAGGGTAATTAAATACAATGAAATAGCAATTTTTAAAGCCAATGCATTAATGAGGACTGGGAAGTATCATGAAGCAACAAAGTATATTAAAAACTCTCTTCATCTCTTTTCTCCTGGTTCACCAAAATGGATAAAACTACTAGAAGAAATGTTTATCAATGCTATGTATTTGGATGATTTCGACCTTGCTCTTGAAGTGCTGAGAACTGTAGCTCCTTGGAGAAAAGAAGCCAAGTTGAATGATCCCACCAAAGAGAGATGGATGATTTATGTTTTGTTTTTAAGTCTAGTACACGAGTTACCCCCGCACTATTTTTTTATCAAAAACTTTCTAACCAAAAAAGTACAACTGACTCAAGATAAACTAGGCTACAATGTGATCATACAGTTGATTCAAATCATCAAAATGATAGAGAAGCAAGAATTGGAACTGGCGTATCTTCAAGTACAAGCATTGAACAAAGCCAGAATACGAGTTAAAATAGCTCCAGAAAATAAACGATTGGCCATTATGGTTCAGAATTTGGCCAAACTTCTTCAAGATCCGTTTAACCAATTCAAAATAATAGATCTAAGTAAAAAAGTGACAGATAAGCTACAAAGCACCCCACCCTTAAATGAATACTACTCAGAATTTGAAGTTTTGCCTTATGAAAAGCTATGGAAAGTAGTGACAAAAACTTTAGAGAGACTTCAAATCTCTAGAAAAACTAGTCTTTTGGTCTCGAAAAAAGGCTCTTGATACCAATCAGATAGATTTCTCACCAAACAACTTTGGCCACTGTCGTTTAACTCTTGGGTTAGATCACCGCCTTTTAAGAAAACAATTCCCTTTGGAGATTTCCAATTGGTGGTTTTCTTTATCTTGTTTCCAACCCAATGCTTTACTTGATTAATTTCCGCAACTCCTCTAGTTACTACGTAATCCAATTTCCCCTTTATCTTCTCTGCTCTGTCTAGACGGGCTGTAACATTTGTAAGCCCTAGCTTTTCAGCTATGTCGTTTACCACTTTGATTTTTTTTCCGATTGAATCTACCAACTGAAAATGTGTTTCAGGAAACAAAATAGCCAATGGTATCCCTGGAAAACCTCCGCCTGTCCCAAGGTCCATGACTTGATCGCCTGCTTCAAATTCAAACAGCTTGGCAATAGCAAGAGAATGCAACACATGTCGTTCGTACAAGTTACCTAGCTCTTTTCTGCTGATCAGGTTTATCTTGGAGTTCCAATCCTCATACAATGGTCCCAAATCTGTGAACTGCTGTTTTTGTTTATCGGTAAGATCGGGAAAATATTGAAAGATGATCTCAGGCCCTGGCTGAAAGACACTCATATAGATCCTTTGCTGTCCTTTACCATATCAAAAAGTAATTCTCTGGCTCTATGCAATTGAGCTTTTACCGTTCCTAGAGGCAATTCCAGTTCTTTTGCGATTTCATCATAAGCCAATTCATCAAAATATCTTAATCTGATCAATGTCTGATACCGAGGAGGCAGTTTGGTAACAATATGCTGCATGATCAATATTTTCTGAGATTTGATGACCTCCTCTTGAGGATTGAGTCCCACATCTTTGATGTGCATTGAAACTTCTGCACCATCGCTATCCGTGTATGCCACATGAATGCTCGTGGTGTCAAGCTTTCTTTTCCTAATAAAATCAATGCAATTGTTAGTGGCTATTCGGAAAAGCCAAGTACTAAACGTAAAGTCAGGATTGAACTTATGGAGATTTCTAAATGCTTTTGCAAACGCTTCTATAGTAAGGTCTTCCGCATCATCCACATTTCGAACCATTTTAAGGATGGTGTGAAAAACAGACTTTCTGTAGCGTTTCATCAATTCGGCATAAGCTTTCTGATCGCCATTCTTTGCAGCAAGCTCTACCAACCTGAAATCTTCCTTAGCTTTTTCTGAAAACTCTCTGCTTTCTATGTCCATGAAATATTTTTTGAACGAAAAATGGCGACACTCGTCACGAATTTTACCCCTAGCAAAATAATCTCAAATAAGGGAGTAAACCAAAACACTAACTTCTCTGATACCATAAGGGAGCTTCGCCATGCTGTGTAAATAGTGGTTGCAGCCTGAAATAGCAGTGCTGATAGGCCTATATACCATACTGGAGAGAACAAAAGTGTGGTGGCTATGAAATACAATAGAAATGTGCTCAGCCCCTGAACCCATAACCCTAATTTTATAAGAAGAGGATAATACATACCCGAAAACTGATGCCTTTTTTTTTGCTTGAGCCATCCTTTTAAGTCCACTTTGGGTATAGATATGGTTTGAGCCGAATTGGTAAATTCAAAAACGATGTTTTTATGATTTGCTGCAAACTTTAAGACTAACAAATCATCATCTCCTGGCAAAATATGGTCTACTCCCGTATAGCCGCCTATAGAATCAAAGGCCGCTTTGCTGAATGCTAGGTTTCTACCTACCCCCATATAGGCTTTGTTGTTAAGGGCAAATCCCGCATAGTTAATAGCGGTAAGTAGGGTTTCCGTTCGGATTACATGATTGATCCAAGTATTTTGAGGCCAATATTTTCCATAACCCAGTACCATATCTGCTTGGTGAGCGAGTGGTGCTGTCATGAAAAATATCCAATGATGGCTCATGGGTACACAATCAGCATCAGTAAGCAGCATCCACTCACCTGACGCCCTAGACATAGCCAAAGCCAAGGCTTTTTTTTTCCCACCAGAACTTTTCAAAATTAGGGCTTCAGGAAAAATCTCCTCAATAACTTCTCTTGAATTATCATCAGTATCATCTAAAGCTACAACCACTTCAAAATCAGGATACTGCTGGTGCTTCAATCCATTCAATAAAGATTTTAAGTGGTGACTTTCATTTTTCGCAGCGATCACTACAGATACCTTTTGTTTACGAAATTCTCTCAAGGCATAGGTTGTATGCTCACGGTGAAGAACCGGAAGAATAAAGCTTGAAAAGAAATAGACACGCATAAAAACCGTGACACTTAATAGAAAAATTAAGCTCGTTATGATCAAGAAGGATTAATTTTAGTATTTGAGCAAAGATAGCCAGCTATGTACTTAAATCAATTGTGTATTTACGAGAGTCAAAGCAATGACACATTTTCACGTACTTTGCCTACCCCATGACATTTACCATCGAACACACAGACGCTAAGACTAAAGCAAGAGCAGGGATACTCCAAACCGATCATGGCAGCATAATGACACCCATCTTTATGCCCGTAGGTACTGCTGGAACAGTGAAAGCAATAGAACAACGAAGCCTCCAAGAAGATGTATTGGCGCAAATTATATTGGGCAATACCTATCATCTCTATCTCCGTCCAGGAACAGATCTTCTGAATTCAGCAGGTGGATTGCACAAGTTTATGAATTGGCCTCATCCGATACTCACAGACAGTGGAGGCTATCAGGTATATTCTTTGGCCAACAATAGAAAGATCTCCGAGGAAGGAGTGGTGTTTAAGTCTCACATTGATGGCTCCAAGCATCATTTCACTCCCGAAAGCGTAATGGATATACAAAGGATTATTGGAGCCGATATCATTATGGCCTTCGATGAGTGTACCCCCTACCCTTGTGAGTTTCGCTATGCCGAAACCAGTATGCACCTCACCCATCGATGGCTAGATAGGTGTGTAAAACAGATAGCAGCAACTTCAGACCTTTACGGGTATCATCAAAGTCTATTTCCTATTGTACAAGGATCCACCTATCCAGATTTACGAAAGAAATCGGCAGAATACATAGCATCTGCTGCAAATTTTGATGGACATGCCATTGGAGGGCTTAGTGTTGGCGAGCCTGCTGAAG
>DAINOB010000236.1:0-3907 GCA_036735585.1 Cytophagales bacterium
ATTGATGGCATCTGCATCGATTACGAGACCCTTTTGAGCAGAAAGGATAGCCTTTTGCACTGCTTTTTTTGCGTTTTTTTCAGTTCCGATACCAGGTCCAATAGCTACTACCCCCTCCCAAGGATGAGGGAAAAATGCATCTATTTCTTTTCTGCTTTGGCTTTGAGACACCATTGCCTCTGGCAATCCCACGTGCATAATTCTGGCACTACCTTTAGGCAGATAGCAGGTAAGTTTTCCTACCCCTGCTCTTAGAACAGCCTTTGCAGAGAGTAGAGCAGCTCCAAGTTTTCCTTGGCTACCAGCAAGTAATAAAACATGCCCAAATGTGCCTTTGTGGGCATGTCGTGATCTTGAAGGAAGGAGAGCAAATGCATCTTCAGCCGTTAATTCAAATACGGTGGATGAAAGGCGACTTTCTGCACTTTTCTCTAAACCGATAGGCACTACCACCCAGTTTCCAAGTATGTGAGCAAAATCAGGATTGTAAAAAACTGGTTTTGAAGACTCAAAACTGATGGTTTGGTTACATTGCACTGCCACAGGCTTTGAAACATTGCCTTCACTTGACAACAAGCCGCTTGGTATATCTACTGCTATTTTGTGAGCTGCACTACTATTAATTTGATGAACAAGACCAGCTAAATCACCTTCAATAGGTCTTGATAAACCTGAACCCAGTAAAGCATCTATCAAAATGAAAGGCGCATTGGGAAAACTTAATTCATCTCCCTTTTGAAGACTTTCATATGCTATTGGTAAGCGTTTGAGATTGATTTCAAAACAGCGGGAATGCTGCGATCCCATTTGGTCAGCTATCACTACTTGTACCTGAAAGCCTTTATGATGTAATATTCGGGCTATTCCAAGTCCATCAGCGCCATTATTGCCTATTCCACAGATCACCCAAATAGGCTGTTGAGTGTCTTTATGGTCTAATAGAAACTGTTTAACGAAAGCCTCGCAGGCTCTTTCCATCAACTCGATCTCCTCGATCTCCTGCATTTGAAGAGTGAGCGCATCCCACTCCCTTATGGCGCTGGCTTCGTATATTGGGATCATTGAGCCTTTTGAAAACTTATAAACCTAAAGAACTTCTAAGACTCAAGCTGGAAGGTATAATTGAAATCCGTAGGTGGCACAAAAGTTTCTTTGATGGTTCTGGGTGACACCCAACGAAGAAGATTCAGAATAGAACCAGCTTTGTCATTGGTCCCTGAAGCTCTGGCTCCACCAAAAGGTTGTTGTCCGACCACTGCACCTGTAGGTTTGTCGTTGATGTAAAAATTTCCTGCTGAATTTTCTAAAATTTTCGTGGCCAAGTCTGTAGCGTATCGATCATTTGAAAAGATTGCTCCTGTTAAAGCGTAAACAGAAGTTTGATCTACCAAAGAAAGGGTGTCCTCAAAGTTTTCTTCATGGTACACATAGACTGTGAGCACAGGTCCAAATATTTCCTCGCACATAGTGAGCGATAAAGCATCTTTAGTTTCCACTACTGTTGGGGCAATAAAGTATCCCACGCTTTTGTCATAGGTGCCGCCAGAGATAATTTCTGAAAGTGGGTTGTTTCTGCAGCTTTCGATGTATCCGGCTATTTTATCAAAGGATTTCTCATCAATTACTGCATTGAAGAAATTCGTAAAATCCTCAGGGCTCCCCATTTTTACTTTTTTGAGGTCATCCAGCAGCATCTGCTTTACCTCTGGCCATAGATTAGATGGAATGTAGGCACGAGAAGCAGCACTACATTTTTGACCTTGATATTCAAATGCACCTCTCAGTAAGGCTACTGCGACAGCTTTTGGATCAGCACTTTTGTGAGCGATGACAAAGTCTTTACCCCCAGTTTCACCCACTATTCTTGGATAGCTTTTGTATTTGTGAATGTTGTTTCCTATAGTTTTCCAGATATTTTGAAATACGCCTGTGCTTCCTGTAAAGTGAATTCCGGCAAACTCTTTATGACTGAAAATCACATCGCCCGCTACAGGGCCCTCTACATACACCAAATTGATGACCCCATCAGGTAGCCCGGCAGCTTTGAAGATTTCCATGATAACCTGTGCCGAATAAATTTGCGTGTTGGCTGGTTTCCACACTACAGTATTGCCCAGCATAGCAGGAGCTGCAGGGAGATTGCCTGCAATGGAGGTAAAATTGAAAGGGGTAAGTGCAAATACAAATCCTTCTAAAGGGCGATGTTGCAGACGATTCCACATACCAGGGTTTGATTCTGGCTGCTCTGCATATACCCTTTCCATATAATAGGCATTGAACCTAAAGAAATCTATAAGCTCACACGCAGAATCAATTTCTGCTTGGAAAGGATTTTTGCTTTGTGCAAGCATGGTGGCTGCATTCATACGTGCACGAAACGGGCCCGCAAGAAGATCAGCAGCCTTAAGAAATATTGCTGCCCGCTCCTCCCAAGGAAATGATGCCCAAACAGCTTTCGCATTTAATGCGGCTTGAATAGCTTGAGCTACGTCCTCTGCACCGCCCTGGTGGTAGTGACCGAGTATATGCCTATGATCATGAGGAGGGTGGATGGTCTTTGTTACTCCAGTTCGTACTTCTTCGCCCCCGATATACATAGGAATGTCCCTAACCTCAGAGCGCGCCTGAGCTAACGCTTCTTTAAGTTCTTTTTTCTCTTTAGTGCCAGGAGCATAGCTGTACACCGGCTCATTGATGGGTTTAGGGATTTTATAAAAACCTGTAGACATAGAAATGTATTTTGTAGTGCAAAGGTAGAAACTTGAATGGGAGAGGGTTCTATTCTTGGAGTATTTTTAGCAAGTCTAGTAGATCTGATATCTCATGAGTAATAAATTCCTGACCACGACTTTGATTGGGATTGTACCAAACAGCCGTAATTCCAGCATTTATGGCTCCAGCTATATCGGTCTCTTGGTTGTCTCCGATCATTATGGCTTCCATTGGGCGTGCATTGGCACGTGAAAGTGCAACCTCAAAAAATTCTTTTGATGGCTTTCTGTATCCTGAACATTCTGAAGTGGTAATAGAAGCAAAGAAATGACTTATGCCTGAGCTATTCATTTTTTGAATTTGAGAATCTTTAAAGCCATTGGTTAAAACATGAAGCTGATAGCCCATAGCCTGAGATTTTTGTAATAATGAAAGGGTATTTGGCATTAGATGTGATTTTATGGAGCATTTATCCGTAAAATCTTCAGCAATTTTCATGGCCATTGCTATTGAATCTTTATGAGTATTGCCAATTAGGCTTAAAAATCTACCAATACGCAACTCCTCTTTGTCTATAAGGCCATGATTGAATAGCTTCCAATACTTGGCATTGGACGAAAGGAAACCCAAGACAAATTCATCTTTCTCTATTGAGGTAAACTGATCTAGATTGTGAGACTCATAAATCTCTATCAGGGTTTCGCTCGCATTTCTATCATAGTCCCAAAGGGTATGATCCAAGTCGAAAAGGAGGTGTTTAAACTTCAAAACTTAAGCTTTAACCGTTCTACAATCCTGTTGTTTAGGATATGTTCATGATATATTTCAGGCACATCATCTATGGTAACATGGCCATAAAAGACGCCTTCAGGGTATATAACGAGTGTAGGTCCTTGTTTACACACATCTAGGCAACCTGCTCGCTGTGCCCTGATTGTAAGGCGATGAGGATGATCTTTGAGGAGGTCTTTAAATGCATTTACCAGCTCCATTCCTCTCCCACTGCCACAGGCTTCTTTGCCTTCACGTTCGTTGGTGCATATAAATATGTGCTTTTGATACTTGGACATAATCATCAACTTTGGATTTCTGAATATTCTGTGCGAATTTACCCCATTATTGGTCTTCGAAATATCCGAGGAGATTTATTTAAAAATAACATCACTTGCGCACCTTTTTATTTCTAACCCACACT
>DAINOB010000237.1:0-3896 GCA_036735585.1 Cytophagales bacterium
AGCCACTGTTTCGAAAATTCCATCACCGCTTTGACTTACCAGTACCTCGGGGCTTGCGCAAATCCAGGTGCCAGTTTCTGGTGTGCTGTTTAGGCAGACAAAGGCATCAGGATAGGCTTGCGTTAGTTTTAGAAAAGTGACAATTGGATCAAATGATTCAGGTTTTTCTATAAATGTTTGTCGTGAGGTAACGATCTTTTGAGCATATCCATTTTTTATATGTTGGATGGCCTTAGAAACCAGTGTTTGGTAGTTCTTTTTCTCATCTGTGGGCACTTGTAGATGGTCAAATGCGCTTAGATAAAAGTCAGAAATAGAGTAAAATTCTGAAATCGACTCCATACTCGATAATGATTGCGCTACTCCCTGGATAAATTTTACTTGTGGATTATTTTTATCAAAAGGAGCGATGATAAAGCCAGCTTCGTCTGGTAGAGCTTCTGAAGAATGGTTTTCTGCCTTTCCGGTAAGTATTTGTAGATTATCTTTTTCACCCGGCAGTCTGTATGCTACAAAGGCATATTTATTGGCAAAAGCGGTAGCTGCAAGATCATATAGCTTGTTTTGTAATTCTTCCCTAATGGATTGAGATGCCATCATGCTTGTTTCTTTTCCATAATGATCATGGTAATTCTGCTGGTACACACGAGTTCATTATCCTCATTTCTAATTTCTATATCCCAAATGTGTGTTTTTCTGCCTACGTGCACAGGGAATGTTTTGCCGTATACATAACCAGATTTTGCACTTTTGATGTGATTGGCTTTGATTTCAAGACCTAGACAATAATGTGTTTCTCTATTGATGATGCTATATGCTGCTAAGCTTCCCATTGTTTCAGCAAGTGCAACAGAAGCACCTCCATGTAACAATCCCAGCGGTTGATGGGTTCGAGCATCTACTGGCATTTTTGCTAACAAATAATCAGGGCCTACCTCTGTAAAAACGATACCCAAGTGCTCTGCCAAAGTATTGTTGTTAACTTTATTTAAGTTTTCTGGGGTAATATGAGGTCCAAAGAGCGACAAAGGGCTTATTTTTGGTCGAAAATTAGATCAATTTGCGAAGTAAAAAAATATACTTAATACGCCACGGTGAAACGGAATACAACAAACAAGGCATTGTTCAAGGCTCTGGAGTGGATATCGGACTAAATGAATTGGGTAAGAAACAGGCTTCTACATTTTTTGAGAAGTATCATGAGTTGCCCTTTGATAAAGTGTACACCAGCGTGCTAAAGAGAAGCATAGAATCTGTAAAGGGTTTCCTTGATTTAGGCATACCTCATGTGGCATACTCTGGACTTAATGAGATCAATTGGGGGAATAGGGAAGGGCAGAAAATTAGCATTGCCGAAAATCAATACTACAAAGAAACCCTACATCAATGGAGCCTTGGACATACCGACTTAAAAATAGAAGGAGGAGAAAGCCCTAAAGATGTACAAGCGAGAATAAAACCAGTGATCAATGAAATCTTAGAGGACAACAGTACTTCGCAGGTACTTATCTGCATGCATGGACGGTCTATGCGTATTCTGTTGGCCACTTTATTGAATTACCCTTTGCATGTAATGGATATGTTTACACATACCAATCTCTGCCTTTACACCTTGCAATATACGGGTAACATGTGCCGTATCGAAGATTTTAACAATACCTCACATTTATCAAACCTGTAATGCGTGATCATTTTTTAATATGTTTTGTATTCTATGCTATCCTATTGGGATCAAATCAGATCTTTGCGCAAAAGAATTCGGAAGACTTTATTTCAAAAGTAGAAGTGGTATCTGGTGACGCTAAGCCAGTAACATATCCTGATCAATTAATCCAACTGAAAAAGGGAAAATTCATTCCTATCCCCATCTCAGATGTTCTACAACCTATTCAATTGAGAATTTATCCGAATACTCAGGAGGAATGGGTATCCATGCGCATAGAAGAAAATGAGGCCTATCAGATTGTAAGCCAGCCTATTAAGGCTGATAGTTTCTACCTTGGAATGATCGTGATTGCAGATCCGGTAACTTATCCCTTTCCCATTGTAAAGATCACAGGATTTGTAAACGATGAAGTTTCATTTTCTCAGGATTTGCCTTTATTCACCCACATTCTTACCCAAATCAACTACGATCGTGAAATAGTGGATTTATACCAAGAGGAAGAAAAAGCCATTGAGCTATTTGTACCTTTTCCCTACAATATCAAGGTAGATGGCCAATGGAACACTTCAAAAGATTATGACTATCGATTGTATTATGGATTAAACTCAATGATCCTACAGGTAAGAGGGCATACTTTAGGGGCAAAATCACTTAATCTTAACTTACAGACTGTAGCACCTATTTTACTTACAAATCAGGCAGTTACCTATGAACTGCCTCCGGTAGAAATCAACTTTACTATAAAGCCCAATCGACTGGAATTTCTCAATGTGGATAAACGCTCAATCTACTTCAATCAAGACTATAAATACAGTGAAGAAATACTTTTTGACAACAGCAGAAACCTAGGTATGGAGAAAACTTACCGAATAGAGGATCGGCAAGAAGGAGGAGGCAATTTAATTGCTGAAGTATATACCGTATCGCCCGTATCTAATGGGAAAGTGCTCTGTAAACTCCGAACATTCTCTACACACCGCATGCAGGATGGCTATTTGTATCTGAAAGAAAATGAGAAAACACGATTTATCACCAACTTTAACATTGTAGAAAAACCCAGGATAGATCGCGTGACCTTGATGCCAGAAGGGGGCAATTGGTCGTCTAATTTGGTAGTGTACCCTGGTCAGAAGGTAGAAGTAAAAGTAGAAGGTAAAGGATTCAATGAAAGTACAATCAATTTTGATGGAGTGCCAGTTTTCCGGTATGATAGCTTAAAATCAACCGAGGAGATCGCATTTTATACTTTTCAGGTTCCTTTTGCGATCAATAAAAAGAGCATCGAATTATTTTTAAATAGAAAACCATCAGGGCACAGTCTAAATGTGAGAGAATACCAAGATCCCTCAGATTTTGATTTCGTGAGGGTAAATTATGGTGAAGGCTATAAGAGCTTAAGCAGTGATTTTTTTGATAAACCCATCTTTTATGAAGAGGCAATCAAAGATATCTCTCTCGTCTTTGATAGAAGCAAAGTGGATAAGCCAGATCGGATTTATGGAAAACAGTATATTCAGATAGAAGTCCGAATATTGAATTCTAGAAATGTGCTTCTAGACATTCAGAACATCAACCAGATAGTGGTTTGTCCCAGTGAATCCAGCACAAGAGGAATGTTTTACAATACCTCAGATTGCAGATCGGCAACTCTATTGTTAAATGAATACTTAAGGCAAAAAACTTTTGATCTAGAGCCTTTCTCACAAATCATTATTACCATAAAGCACGATGAAAGTAAGTATGGTGGTTCTAATGGTTTTGTGAGAAAAATCAATTTGGTTATCAAGAGAAAACTGAATTTTGATGTTCAGTTTAGCTTTCCCGCAGGACTCTTTTTAATGCAGTTTTCAGGGCAAGGGGAACAAGTCAATCGACTGACTGGGGTCAGTACATCGGTACTGGCACAGCTTAATTTTTATGACCCCAATCGTTTAGGCAGATTGAAGCCTTATTCGGTAGGTATTGGTTTTTTAGGATTAAACGCTTTCAACTTTGGTACAGAGGATAAAAGAGATTTGGGTGTGGTAATACTTGGAACCATTACACCGATTCGAAGGGACGCCAAATTTTTTGTACCCCTTTATTTTGGTGGTGGGTATCTAATCGAAGCAAGCACCTTTTTTCTAGTCTTCGGGCCAGGCGTTCAATTTCGCTTTTGAAGATTTCTATTAGCCAATTCCAAATGTATGAGTTTAAAAATGTCGTACCATTTAGGGTTAGCCAATGGACC
>DAINOB010000238.1:0-3851 GCA_036735585.1 Cytophagales bacterium
TAGCCGATGAAGCCAAGCGTCTTAAGATGCCTTATGTAACTGAACGTTGGCTGGGCGGTATGTTGACCAACTTTGCCACAGTGCGTAAGTCTCTCAAGAAATTGAGCACCATTGAGAAGATGCTAAAAGATGAAACCACATCTAGTCTTCAGAAAAAAGAGAAGTTGGTACTCAGCAGAGAAAAAGAAAAATTAGAAAGAGTTCTAGGTGGTATTGCAGATGCAGCACGATTGCCGGCAGCCATCTTTATTGTAGATGTGAAAAAAGAGCACATCGCAGTCGCAGAAGCTAGGAAATTAAATATCCCAGTTTTCGCCATTGTAGATACCAACTCTGATCCTAGCAATGTTGACTTTATCATTCCTGCCAACGATGATGCATTTAAGTCTGTATCGTTGATCATGACTGCCTTTGGAAAAGCCATAGAAGAAGGTCTCATGGAGCGCAAAAAAGATAAAGAAGAAACAAGCCTGAAAGAGGAAGAAGATGAGAAGAGAGAATTGGTAGCTTCAGGTGATGGTGGTGCAGATGAAAACATCAAAGACTAAGCATCCTTAACAATTTAATAATCTATTGAACATCGGTATTCATCGATGTTCAATTTTTTTTGTATCAAATTTCAAGCAAAAAAGCCAAGTACAATCATGAGCATATCAGCACAAGACGTAAACAAGCTTCGCCAAATGACCGGAGCAGGGATGATGGACTGTAAAAAAGCCCTAACAGAAGCCAACGGAGATTTTGAAGCTGCCATCGATATCCTTAGAAAAAAAGGACAAAAAGTATCTGCTTCTCGTAGTGACAAAGAAACTACAGAAGGCGCAGTGTTTATCAAAACAATAAATCAGGATCAAGAGGGAGTGGTTGTAGCCTTGAGTTGCGAAACTGATTTCGTGGCTAAGACAGATGACTTCATAAAGCTTGGCAACATGATCTTAGATGCAGCTGACGCACACAGACCAGCTACAACAGACGATTTGATGGCCCTTAGCATTGAAGGCAGACCTGTAGCAGATTTTATTACAGACCTTATCGGCAAAATCGGAGAGAAAGTATCCGTGTTTCACTATGAAATTGTGAAGGGGGAGAAAGTGGTGTCCTATATTCACTCCAATGGCAAGTTGGGTGTATTGGTAGCCCTTAAAAATGTACAGGGAAGCGATGTAGCGGAAGTTGGCAAAGATGTTGCCATGCAAATTGCAGCCATGAAGCCTGTAGCATTGGACAAAGAAGATGTGGATCCTACAGTGATTGAGCGTGAAATAGAAATTGGCAAAGATCAAGCGCGCGCTGAGGGCAAGCCAGAAGCCATGCTTGAGAAAATAGCCCAAGGAAAATTGAACAAATTTTACAAGGACAGCACACTCCTGAATCAGGATTTTGTGAAGGACGGCAGCATGACCATCGCGCAAATGCTGGATAAACACAGCAAAGGGTTAACGGTATCTGCCTTCAGAAGAATAGCGATAGGCGGATAAACTTATCTCCTTTAACTCAAAAGCAGCCATTTCCAGTAGGAATGGCTGCTTTTTTTGTATGGATTGACAGTGAACATGAATCTTAATTATGAAGCTCATGTGAATTATTTGAACCATTTAAATAGATAAAAATAAAAACTATTTACTTTGTTAATAATTCTTAGAGTAAAGTATATCCAATGAAAGGATCAAAAGAAATTGCAAATCAAACTTCAAAGAAGCAAGACCAGTGGTTTGAAGCTATGATAAACTCTATAAAAGTTGATCAATTACAAATTGAAACCAACACGGCATCCGAAGAAAAAGCCAGAATATATCAGAATCTAATTGAGGGTAAGTATTCTGAAATGTACTTAGAACTTAGAAACCGTAACTCACAATTCTTTATTGAAGAATTGGTAAAAGAATACCTTACCGAGTTGGCCATTCGAAATGTCAAAACCAATATTTTAGCTTTTGATTTAAGCGATGCAAAAGTGCTTGTATGGGCAGAGATTAATGATTTTGATGAGATTTCTGAAGATGGGTTAATTCTAGCAGAGGCAAAAATAAACTCGCGCTACTCAGATTTTGGATTTTATATCTCTTCTACCATCATTGAAAAAGGAGACAAGCTCTCTGTTCCGCCTCATTATTCAGAAATTACTAGTTAAACTTGGCATCGTTTGACGAACATATTAAGCAAGCTAAAAGCAATCTAGGCTTCCTTAGCTCAGTAAATGACAGAATAACTTATCAGTGGGATTGGCAGGTTACTATAAGCTTTTATGTAGCTGTACACTTGGTTAATGCACATATTGCCAAAAAATCAAATATGCATTTTAGATCACATGAACTAGTTAATAACTCCATCAATCCTTTCAATCAGACATCGATTACTCGGCTTTCTGAAGAAAGCTATACCTCTTACCTTAAATTACAAAATCTTTCTCGAAGGGCTAGGTATCTGTGTCATGATGATCCCAAAAATCATGATCAAAAAGCGTTTTTAACGTATGATAAACATTTTGCAAAAGCTATTACACACCTAGATATTCTTATGCAAAATATAACAACTGAATATCTTCACCCATTTGAAAAAACGCCTCTGGAATGTATTGAGCTGAAAGGCAGACCGCTCAAGAATTTTGAAATTAAGTAGATTTTATACAGATTAGGAGTCTCACTCCTAATCTGTATAAAAAAATAGGAAGCACAACTCAAATCTTATTGATCCAATACAGATTGCAGCACCCCAAAAATCCTCTCAAATTCTTTCTCCGTAAGGTTGGAGCCGCTAGGAAGACAAAGTCCGTTTTCAAATAAACGCTCAGCCACCATTCCACCAAAATAAGGTGCATCTTGAAAAATAGGCTGTAGATGCATGGGCTTCCACAAAGGCCTTGCCTCGATATTTTCCTTTTCTAAGGCCAATCTCACCTGCTCACGATCTATTCCTCCTGTTTCCTTAGGGTCAAACAATAAAGCACTCAACCAATGATTGGAAAAAAAACCTTCTGATGGCTCTTCTTGAAAGGCAATTCCAGGTCTAGACCCAAACCAGGTTTTATATCGTTGAAAATTTGCTCTTCTCGCTGCAACTCTCTGATCCAACACCTCCAATTGACCTCTGCCTATGCCTGCAAGCACATTGCTGAGACGGTAATTGTAACCAATATGACTGTGTTGGTAATGAGGCGCTGGATCTCTGGCCTGGGTAGCAAGGAAGCGTGCTTTCTCTATGGCCTGCTCGTCTTGAGAGATCAAGGCACCTCCTCCACTGGTGGTAATGATTTTGTTTCCATTGAAGCTAAGCACACCAAATTGACCAAAAGATCCACAAGGTTTACCTCGATAAGTGCTGCCCAAAGCCTCTGCTGCATCCTCTACCAACGGCACTCCATATTGATGTGCCAAGGCTACAATCTCTTCCATCTTGGCTGGCATTCCGTACAAATGCACGGGTATGATCGCTTTTACTTTGGATAAGGCACCTATTGATTTGTAATGTTTTAAGGCATCTTCCAACGCCTGCGGATCCATGTTCCAGGTGTCGGGCTCAGAATCGATAAATACAGGAGTCGCCCCTTGGTATACAATGGGGTTGGCACTGGCCGAAAAGGTCATGCTTTGACACAATACCAGATCTCCCGGACCTACTCCCAATAAAATGAGCGACAAATGGATGGCAGAAGTTCCACTATTTAAAGCCGCAGCTGCCTTTGCACCCGTATAGCGGCAAAGCATGGCTTCAAACTCATTGACATGCGGACCCAAAGGCGCTATCCAATTGGTATTGAAAGCCTCAGCCACATACGCCTGCTCTGCCATACCCATGTGAGGGGAGGAAAGCCAGATTTTAGAGAGTGTCATAGTGCAAAGGTATAGGAAGAA
>DAINOB010000239.1:0-3819 GCA_036735585.1 Cytophagales bacterium
GTAAGTGAGTCAGAGGAGGAAGGGGTCAGGATAAGAATCAACTTTACACTAGACATACAAAAAGAGGTATTAACCGAAAGGGAGAATTCCTTGCTTCGGCAGAATATCGATTCATTTTTAGATGCTATTCCAAATCCTGTTTTTGTTAAAGACCGAAATCATCAATGGGTTAATTTCAATAAAGCTTTTTGTGAGCTAACAGGACTTAATGCTTCAGAACTTTTGGGCAAATCCGACTATGATTATTTTCCTAAAGAGCAAGCAGACATTTTTCATCAAAGAGACAGACAGGTTTTTGATAATAATGAGATTTCTATCAATGAAGAAGAGCTAATAAATGCAAAAGGGGAGAAACGAATTTTGCTCACCTACAAACACCCTTTTCTTAATACTTTGGGCCAAAAACACCTCATTGGGGTAGTTTCAGATATCACAGAAAGTATTGATACACGAAATCTGCTAAAGGAAAGTGAAAAGAAATTAAGCAGTATTATCAAAAGCATTCCAGGTGTAGTGTATCAGCGAAAAGTAAACAAATCAGGAGATATTTTCTATACTTATTTTTCAGAATACCTATCCAAACTCACTCATTTCCCTTCTGATTATTTACTAAAAAAATCAATTTTTGAGACTGAACTTATTGCTGAAGTTGATCATATATTATTAAAAGAAATTATTCAAACATTAATTAAAAATAAAAATAAACAGTATGAGATTAGATACAGAATCTTAAATGCTGAGGGTCAAATAATATATGTATTAGATAAAGGTATTATAGAAGCGCAAGATTCTGACGATACCCAAATACAATCTGGTGTATGGATAGATGTGACTGATGCTGTGGAGAAAGAATCCGCTATTTCAAAATCAAGGATGCAAACCAAAGCCTTGCTTGATAGTACTTTGCATGCTTTTATTTTATTAGATAAAGAGCAAAAAATACTCGCATTTAACCAAAAAGCCGCACTAGAGAATAGGGTTGCTTTTGATTTCGAACTGAAACAAGGCATAACATTCCCCAGTGAGAAAACTCCTGACCATTATCTGGAAAGCTTTAAAAGTAGTTTCCAGGCTGCTATACAGGGTCAAACCATCAACTTACTTGTGGAAGCAGGACTAAAGGGATTTGAGCAAATGCATTTTGAAATTCAATATTTACCTGTTTACAATGAAGATGGTGAAATATACGGAGTCACTTACGCTTCTTTAGATGTCACTGAGAGGGTGAATTCCGAAAAAGCCTTGCACGAAAAGGACCAACTGATCACCTCCATCACACAAAATCTTCAGGAAGCTGTTTATCGAAGCCGATTTGCTGGCAAGTTGGTTTATGTAAATGAAGCATTTGCGTCTATGTTTGGATACAAGGATAGTACGGAGGTATTGAATTCTGAAGCTGTGAATCTATATGCTGAGCAAAAAACCAGGTCTATTTTAGGTGAAAAATTGATTAAAGATGGTTTTTTACTCAATGAGGAGGTTTTGTTTAAGAGAAAAGATGGAACTTCCTTTTGGGGTATGCTAAGTAGCAATATTTCTATTGATCAAGACGGTACCCAGGTTTTTAATGGAAGTATTCGAGACGTTACGGAGCTCAAGAAGGCCAAAGAAGAGCTTCTCGCAGCAAAGGAAAGAGCAGAAGAACTCAATCGATTAAAAAGCAACTTCCTATCCAATATGAGCCATGAGATACGTACTCCTATCAATGGAATTCTGGGATTGGCGGAGATCATAGACTTAACCTCAAACAATGAAGAGGTGAAGGAATATATTGTAATGCAGAAAGAAAGCGGAAGGAGACTGCTGGACACCATTACTAGTATTCTCAATATCTCAAAGCTTGAAAGCGAAGGTGCACAAATCAACCTTTCGCCAGTGGCTATTAAAGATGAATTGATTCAAAACATGCGGCCTCATCAATTGATGGCGGAGAAGAAAGGACTTCAATGGAGGGTATTCATCACAGAGCAAAATCCCCATGTGATGTGCGATCAGGCTATTTTACATCAAGTTTTGAATAATCTGTTAAGCAACGCTATCAAGTTTACAGAGGAAGGTTTTGTGCAAGTAAGTTTACATTTGGCTACCAATAGAAAGGGGATTGAAATAGTGGAAATCGAAGTTTTAGACTCTGGTGTGGGCATTTCCGATCAATTTTTACCCAAGTTATTCAGCCCGTTTGAGCAGGAAAGTACGGGGCGCAAAAGAAAGTTTGAAGGCAGCGGTTTAGGATTATCAATTACGAAGAAATATATAGAATTGCTTGGAGGTCAGATACATGTAGATTCGGAAAAAGGTAAAGGAACGTCATTTAAGGTTATTTTGCCTACATTCACAATTTAGAACCAAAATGAAAGATAAGCCCAACATACTCTATGTAGAAGATGATAAAATCAATGCTTTGGTGATGGAAAAACTCCTACAAAGCAATTTCAATATTACCATTGCACATAGTGGAGAAAAGGCGGTGGAAATGGCCTCCTTATTCAAATATGATTTGGTGCTGATGGATATCAATCTAGGGGATGAGCACATGGATGGAACAGAAACCATGCTCCAAATAAAACAAATGGATTCTTATAAGGAGACTAAGTTTTTCGCGGTTACTTCTTATGCTATGCCTGAGGATAGACAGCACTTTCTTGAACAAGGCTTTGATGAATACTTTAGCAAACCCGTAGATCATAAAGCCATCATTTCTAGAATTGAAAATTTTGTTTAAATAGGCTTTAACGGCATACATCAAGTACATTTGCGGTTGAATGCAATTTGATCCACACCAGTTTCAAGAAAAAATCAACTATGCTGTAGCAAAGGGCCTTCCAGGGAAAGATGCTCAGTATTTAATGGCTCCATTCAGGAGACAACAGAGAGAAATTGAATCACTGGCAAAGGATGCATCGCCACGATTGGGGGGCGTTTTGGTGTACCTTTTTCCTGATTCCAGCACCCAAGACTTTAACATTTTACTCACCCAAAGACAAGAGTATCAAGGTGTTCATTCAGGCCAGATCAGTTTTCCTGGAGGCAAAAAGGAGCCAGAAGATCCTGATATTTTAACCACTGCATTTAGGGAAGCCAAAGAAGAAACCGGAGTAGTAATTCATAACAACGATCTAGTAAGTCCTATGACTGAATTGTATATACCGCCTAGCAATTTCTATGTTTTTCCACACTTGGCAGTAACAGAGGTATTGCCAAGTTTTAGAGCTGATCCTGTGGAAGTAAAGAAGATTATTTCTCTATCCGTTACACAATTACTGGACGAAAGGATTGTAAAGTCTTCACCCATGCAGTTGTTCAATAATATGACGGTAGATGTTCCTTATTTTGAAGTAGATGGACATAAAGTATGGGGAGCCACTGCCATGATTTTAAGCGAGTTAAAGCAGATTTTAATAAGGGTCTTATAGTCTTTTACCTCGATTTGTATTATTTCAATTCTGACCTCTTATACTAAGCACAATCCTCATCTATCGCTCTTATTTTCATAACAATGATTTAAATGCCTTTATTTGAAAATATATATTCCTATACAATCATTCAATTTTATAGACAAAACACGGCTATGAAAAACATTTTTAAAATTAGTCTATACCTCCTTTTTCTTTCTATTTTGAATCCCTATAAACTTTATCCGCAAGAAGCACTCAAATACCAAAAGCCTCCCAGTGCCATCTCAGAGCTCATAGAAGCACCTCTAACACCCCTGTTCAGACTCTCACCCGATCGTAAATGGGCTGCATATTTAGGAAGGCCTGGTTATCCCAGTATTGCTGAGCTTTCTAAACCCGAATTAAGACTAGCAGGTTTGAGAAT
>DAINOB010000240.1:0-3816 GCA_036735585.1 Cytophagales bacterium
CGTTGGATGAAAGCAGGCAACTTTTATACTTCTCAAGTACGAACCACTGAGGGCTTTAACGCAGTGGTAAAATATGATATCATCAGCGGCAATGCTTTAGATACACTTTTTCATAGTAGATATCTTAAAGACTCATCAGGCAAAACGCTTTCTTTCTCAAGCTATACTTTGTCAGATGATGAACAAAAACTGCTGCTTGAAACAGGATCGGAACCGATATATCGTAGATCTTCAAAAGCAAATTACTATGTGGCACAGGTAAATGGCAAAGAGGCTAAACCTATATCAGTTAAAGGAAAGCAATCCAACCCCTCTTTTTCTCCAGATGCATCCAAAATTTGCTTTACACGAGACAACAACATCTATGTGGCAGATCTGAATACGGATAAAGAAACCGCAATTACCACTTCAGGTCAACTAAATAAGTTGATTCATGGAAGTAGCGATTGGGTGTATGAAGAAGAGTTTTCGCTTACCCGCAGTTTTGAATGGTCGCCTGATGGAAAACATATAGCATTTATCAGCTTTGATGAGAGCCAAGTGCCGGAATACAACATGCAAACCTGGAAAGGGCTATACCCCAAGGACTATCGATACAAATATCCAAAAGCTGGGGAGACCAATTCTGCCGTGTCACTTTCTGTATTTTCTCTAATAAGTGGCGCGTTGGTGGAATTGAGCTTGAAAGACTATTCGGATTTTTATATCCCCAGAATCAACTGGACAACTCAACCATCAGTCCTTTCGGTAAGAGTGATGAATAGATTGCAAAATCAATTGGACATCCTGCACTGGAATATTGAGACTAACATAGCCCCGCTCGTGTACCAAGAGACCCATCAGGCTTATATTGAGCTGTTTGATGATCTTTTTTATTTGAAAAATGGAGCTGGATTTATCTTCGCCTCGGAGCGTTCGGGTTTCAAGCATCTTTACTTACACAATAAGGATGGGAAATTGATCAATGCCATTACCACTGGCAATTGGGAGGTAGATGAAGTAACTGGAATAGATGAGAAGAACAAGATGATCTACTTCACCTCTACTGAAAAATCAGCTGGAGAACGAAATTTATACAGAATACAATGGAATGGAAAAGGAAAACAAATCCTTAGTGCTGAAAAAGGCAGTCACACCATATCTATGAGTCCTGATTGTAGGTATTACCTTAATTACCACAGCACCATCAGCAATCCAATGCAAGTAAGCCTTCGCGAAGGCAAAAGTGGCGAAGTGATAAAACTACTTGAAGACAACTCTGCGCTACAAAATAAATTACAAAACACACTTTTAGGGAAAGTAGAATTCATGGATATACTCGGCCATGATGGCACTCCACTTCATGCCTATCGTATCCTGCCTCCTACTTTTGATCCCAACCGCAAGTATCCAGTATTGATGCATGTATATGGAGGTCCAGGATCTCAACAAGTTAGAAATTCATGGCAGGGCAGCAACTATTTATGGCATCAGATGCTAGCCGCTAAAGGGTATATCATCGTAGTGGCAGACAATAGAGGCACAGGAGGCAGAGGAGAGCAGTTTAAGAAGTTGACTTATAGCCAACTGGGCAAATATGAAACAGAGGACCAAATAGCTGTTGCCAAATACCTCTTTTCACAGCCTTATGTGGATTCTACAAGAATTGGAATTTGGGGTTGGAGCTACGGAGGATATATGAGTTCACTAAGCCTTATGATCGGTGCAGATTATTTCAAATCTGCCATTGCCGTGGCACCAGTAAGTAATTGGCGATTGTATGATTCCATTTACACCGAGAGATATTTGGGATTGCCAAAAAACAATGCTTCGGGATATGACAACAATTCTCCCAACTTTCATACGGACAAGTTGAGGGGAAACTTTCTATTGATACATGGTACAGGGGATGACAATGTGCACTTTCAGAATTCTGTAGAATTGGTAAATGCCTTGGTAAAATCAGGTAAGCAGTTTGACTCTTTTTACTATCCAGATAAAAATCACGGAATTTATGGTGGCAATACTCGAATGCATCTTTACTCCATGATGACCCTATGGATTGAAAAGAATCTATAGTTAGGCACTGTAGAATATTCTTTTTACCCTGTCATGTATGTTGGTGAGCACCTCATACGGAATAGTTTTACAGGCATCGGCCATTTGATGTACACTATGTTGAGCGTCAAATACAATGGCTTCATCTCCGGCACGTACATCCACACCACTTACGTCAACCATTGTCATATCCATACATACATTCCCAATAGTTGGCACGCTTTGTCCATGAATAACAAGGCTATAATTCCCATTTCCTAAAATTCGTGAAAATCCATCGGCATAGCCTATGGCCAAAGTTGCAATTTGCATATCATGCTTTGCAATGCCCAATCGGCCATAACCAATGGTGCTTCCTGCTTTTACATTTTTTACTTGAAGCACAATTGTCTTCCATGCACTTACCGGCTTTATTAAGCCTTGCTCTAAAGGATCTGAACTGATCCCGTAAAGACCTAATCCTAACCTGACCATATCAAATCTAGCATGGGGAAACCTTGTGATGCCTGCAGAATTAAGAATGTGTCGTAAAGGAGAATAGCCCAGTTTCTCTAAAGCCACTGTACTCAGTCGGTCGAACTGTTGAATTTGGCTCAAGGTATATGCTTCATGCTGTGTCGATTCAGATGCAGCCAAATGGCTAAATATAGAGGCCACTTCTACTTGATCACTCGAGCCTATCAAGTCTATTGCTGTCAAAATCTCCTGATCACTCACAAATCCAAGGCGATGCATTCCGGTATCAATCTTCAGGTGAATCTTTGGCCCTTTGCCTTTTTTGGAGACAGAAAACTTAATCCATTGCTCTAGAATGTAGATACTATATAATTCAGGTTCAAGATTATATTCCCACATACTATTGAAGTTTGCAGGAGAAGGACTCGTAACCATAATAGGTAAAGTGATGCCATTATTTCGCAAACTGATGCCTTCATCTGCATAGGCCACTGCCAGATACTCTACCCTATGATGTTGAAGCAATGATGCTATTTCTTTGCTGCCACTTCCATAGGCCAAAGCTTTTACCATAGCCATGATTTTTACCCCAGATTTTGATCTGTAAAAGCTTAAATTATGAACCACAGCATCAAGGTCAATTTCTAAGACAGTACCATGATGCTTTTGCTGTAATATCTGTACCACCTCTTCAAACTTAAAGCTTCGTGCGCCTTTTATTAAAATGCAAACCTCAAATGGTAAGTGATCTTTGAGATGATTGATTAGGTCTAAAGTAGTATTGAATACTTGTGTATGCGGATCAAAGAGATGCAAAAATGGCTTCCATTGCTTGCCCACAACTAAGAGTTGATCTATTCCTGCATTTTTGATTTCTGCGGCTATATCAGATATGATCTCCTCAGGATCTCTACCCGTTTGCTCCATTTCAGATAGAATCAACCACTTCGTAGATTTAGTACTGTGCTTAATCAAAAAGTCCAATGCAATACTCAGTCCGTAAGGATCATTGTTATAGCTATCGTCTATAATCTGGCAATTCTGAATTCCATCTTTGATCTCCAAGCGCATAGGAATATTCCGAATACCATTCAATCCCTTTTGCAAAATCTCCTGAGCTATTCCGAGTTCCATGCCCAAAACCAAACAATGAATGATATTTTCTAAAGTGGCATTGTCGCATTCCGCCATTCGGAAAACCGCCTGCTTATCTCTACCAGACATATATAAAGTGAACTGTCCTTCAAGCCTCACAATGTTGGGTATTTGATACATGGCTATACTTTTCCTACTCCAACTCACCCGCTCAAAAGTATAGGTACA
>DAINOB010000241.1:0-3760 GCA_036735585.1 Cytophagales bacterium
AAAGTGGCCCGAAATCCAAGCTTTTTTGGGAACAATAGGCAGCAAGATTTCAAAATGTTTTATACCAAGCCCAAGATTATAAAGGTGAAAGATCTACCACCTCATCCACTCAAAGACAAAGTATCAGTTGGGGCCTTTAAGTTGGAAGAAGGCCTAGGGAACAAGACCCTAGAAACTGGAAAAAGCACTCCCTATATCTTTAAAATTACAGGGATAGGCAATATTTCAGGAATAGCAGAACCTGCAGTGAAGGATCCTGAGCGGTTTGAGGTATATCCGCCCAATGTAATTCAAGGGATCAACCGAGAAAATGGAGTGGTAAGTGGGTCTAAATCATTTGAGTATTACCTTATTCCTAAAGAGCCCGGGGTATATGATTTAGGTAATCTCTTTCAGTGGGTGTATTTTGATATTCGAAAGAACAGATACGATACTTTAAGGTCAAAAGCGTTGGTGCAGATCACAGGATTAAGTCAAAAAGATCAGGCCATTAAAAGCACAGATTTGGGTCCTTTTTATGATCGTGTGCTTGGGGAGAATAACCGCTTATATTCTTTGAATGACAATGATGACAATGGCTGGATCATTACTTGGGGAGTTTCGCTCTCGATCCTGGGTGTGCTTGCCTTGTACATCAAAAGTCGAAAATCATGAGCAACAGTTTTGGGCGACTTTTTCGAATTACAACCTTTGGTGAATCCCATGGGCCAGGTATTGGGGTGGTGATTGATGGATGTCCTTCAGGATTGGAAATCAGCGAGTCTGATATCCAAGAGCAGCTAGACAAACGTAAACCGGGACAGAGTAAAATTACCAGTCCTAGAAAAGAATCAGATCAGGTCAGAATTCTTTCTGGCTGGTTTGAAGGAAAGACTACGGGCACTCCTTTGACTTTGTTTATCGCAAACGAAGATGCTCGTTCACAGGATTATGATCATTTGAAAGATACCTATCGACCCTCGCATGCGGATTACACCTACGATGCAAAGTATGGCAACAGAGACTACAGAGGAGGAGGGAGGAGTTCGGCCAGAGAAACAGCTGCACGTGTAGCAGCAGGAGCAGTTGCATTAAAAATTCTCGAACTAAAGCACATTAAGATTTTTAGCTACGTGAGCCGAGTGGGAAATGTAGCCATTCCTGCCTGGGAAGGAACCCTAGAACCTAAATGGATAGAAAGTAATCCCGTTCGATGCCCAGAAGAGAGGGCCGCAAAACAGATGCAAGAGGCTATAGAAATGGCCAAAAAAGAGGGAGATACACTCGGTGGAATCATAGATACCTTTGTCAATGGCATGCCCGTTGGATTAGGGGAGCCAGTGTATGACAAGCTCTCCGCCAGATTAGGCTATGCCATGCTAGGCATCAATGCCGTAAAAGGATTTGAAATAGGTTCTGGCTTTGAAGGAACCAAGCTTAAAGGCTCTGAGCACAACGATCCTTTTATCCAAAGTGAAGGCAAGATACGTACACGCTCTAACCATTCAGGGGGAATGCAAGGCGGCATTAGTAATGGCAATGATTTGTTTTTTCGCACAGCTTTCAAACCAGTAGCCACACTTTTTCAAGATCAAGAAAGCGTGGACACCAAAGGCAATTCCGTTCTATTAAAAGGTAAAGGAAGGCATGATCCCTGTGTAGTACCAAGAGCGGTTCCGATAGTTTCTGCAATGACTGCGCTGGTGCTGGTTGATTTTATGATGCTTGCTCAATCCTCGGGCATTTTATCTAAAGCTTAATACCTTTGGCAGCTATGAAAAAGATGCCTCTTCACTATCGCATTCTTTTGGGATTGCTCTTAGGAGTAGTCTGGGGTTTGGTTAGTGCTGTACTTCACTGGTCTCCAGATCTTACGGTAGATTACATCAAGCCTGTAGGAACCATATTCGTACGCATGCTCAAAATGATTGCTGTACCCTTGGTATTTTCATCACTTATTGTGGGTGTGGCTAGCCTTAGTGATGTCAGTAAGATATCCAGAATTGGAGGCAAAACAATTGCCTTGTACATGTTTACGACCGTTCTCGCCATTAGCATTGGTCTTATTTTGGGTAATTTATTGAATCCTGGAGAGTCTTTACCCGTCCAAACCAGAGATAAATTAATGGCATCTTATGAGGTGAGTTCCAAACAAGCCTTGGAAACAGCCGGAAAAGTAACCCAAACTTCTCCTCTCCAACCTTTAGTGGACATGGTGCCTGAAAATTTGATTGAGGCAGCAGGGTCTAACACGTCTATGCTTCAGGTGGTATTTTTTGCAGTCATTGCAGGCATAGCACTTATCCGCGTAAGCCCTGACAAGGCTAAACCTGTCATTGCATTCTTCGATGGATTTAACGATCTCACAATTAAAATTGTTGATTTCATTATGTTGTTAGCTCCTTATGGGGTATTTGCGCTCATGGCTACGCTTGTAGTGGAAGTAGCCGGGGAGGATCCCTATCAAGCGCTGGAATTACTGTCAGCATTATTTTGGTATTCTATGACAGTGGCATTCGGATTGGCAATCATGACTTTTCTAGTATATCCTTTAATCCTAAAATGGAGGACAGGAATGCCATACCTTACATTTTTTAAGGCAATACGGCCTGCTCAGTTGCTAGCATTCAGCACTTCCTCCAGCAATGCTACGCTGCCCTTAACGATTGAGCGCTGCGAAAAGCACATGGGAGCGTCTGAAGAAATTACAAGCTTCGTATTGCCATTAGGTGCCACCATCAACATGGATGGCACAAGTTTGTACCAAGGGGTAGCTGCTTTATTTATTGCCCAGGCATTGAATATTCCATTGGATTTTGGAGATCAGCTTATGATTGTGCTTACTGCTACTTTGGCCTCAATAGGATCAGCGGGTGTGCCCGGTGCTGGGCTTGTCATGCTTGTAATCGTGCTGGAGTCAATAGGCGTTCCCACCGCTGGCATTGCTTTGATTTTGGCCGTAGATAGGATTTTAGATATGTGCAGAACGGTAGTAAATGTTACTGGCGATTGTATGGTTTGTGCGGTCATTGCAAAGTCAGAAAATGAACTTCATCCACCAAGGCCGGAAGTATTAGAAGGATAAATCCCCAACAAATCACTATTTTCATAGTTTTGTATACAAAAGTAACTTCCCATGGAAACAACAAAAAAATACGTAAACATATATACTGAGGCAAATCCAAACCCAAACTCTATGAAGTTTGTAGTCAATTTTATGCTTACTCCTGAGGGAGAAAGTATGGATTATCCTGATATAGAATCTGCCCACACCTCTCCTTTAGCAGCTGCATTGTTCACTTTCTCATTCGTTGACCGAGTTTTTATTGCCAACAACTTTGTGACTGTTACGAAGCCATCTTCTGAGGATTGGATTGAAATTATGCCCAAACTCAAAAATTTCATTAGAGAATATCTGGAGGATGGACACCCTATATTTGATTTAGGTCAGCTTTACCAAGAGCCTGATATGAATACGGTTGATAGTGAAGTAGTTACTAAAATAAAAAGCATTCTTGAAGAATACGTAAAGCCAGCTGTAGAATCAGATGGAGGCGCAATTAGTTTCTCTAGTTTTGAAGAGGGAGTTGTAAAAGTAAAGCTACAAGGCGCTTGCAGCGGTTGCCCATCTAGTATGATTACGTTAAAAGCAGGGATAGAAAATCTGTTGAAGCGAATGGTACCTGAAGTGACTGAGGTAAAAGCAGAGGGGGTCTGATGCTTAATTAATTCTTTTCAAAATTGCAGCTTTGGAAAAGATTTTCTTTTTGTAGAGCTGTTC
>DAINOB010000242.1:0-3748 GCA_036735585.1 Cytophagales bacterium
TCATGCACTATGAATACATCGGTATTGCCTCCGAAGATGCCATGAAGATTGGTCTCTATTGTGGACAACGTGAAGAAAATCAACCGAAGAGGAATTGGTTTCAAACCATTACACAGTCAGAGGAATTTCAAAAAGCCGGAATTGAGAACCAAAGCTCTTTTCAGAGAATACAGCAATTATTGCCTGCAATGCTCAAGTCATACGCTAATGATACGATACAAGGGCTTGTATCCGTGGCAATTACAGAAAGTGGAATGCTGGGTTGGGTCATGCAACATCCAGAAAGAAACTGGTTTATGGAGGTGATGCACACATTTTTCGATTTCATCAAAGAAGAGACTTCCAGACGACCGGAAAATACCTTAAGTGATATGTTGCAGCTTTTGGACAAAATGAACAGCTACCAGGTGCCACTTCAAGCCATGAAAGTGTTTCATGCGGATCAAGGAATTCAACTGTTAAGTGCACACGCAAGCAAAGGATTAGAATTTGAACACGTTTTGATTTTAGGTGCGGAGAAAAGTGAATGGGAGAAAAAAAGAAGCCCGGGCAATTTTATTTCTCTACCCATGGACATGCAGATTATCGAAGAGGAAAGTAAAGAAAATGATGAACGCAGATTGTTCTACGTAGCCAGTACTCGGGCCAAAAGACACTTGGTGATCAGCTATGCAGCAGCCGATGATTATGAAAAACCCTTAGAGCCAAGTGTCTTTGTTTCAGATTGTGCTGAATTGGTTTTGCACTCTTCACTGATGAAGCATTATTTGAGTTCTGATACGCTTTTGTATAAGCAATTCAGAGCTTTACAGCCTGTGCAATTGCCGCAAGTACAATTGATGGAAAAATCCATTTTAAAAGAGTCACTTAAAAACTACAAACTCAGTGTGACTCACTTGAACAAGTACTTAACCTGCCCGGTCAGCTTTTATTTTGAGAATGTATTGAAGATACCACAACCCAGAAATGCCGCTAGTGGATATGGATCAGCCATACATGGAGCATTAGAAAGCTTCTACAACGACATGAGGCTTGCTGAAAATTCATCATTTGGGCCTTTGGAAGAGCTGATACAGTTTTTTGATAAAGAAATGCAGTACTATCGATCGCATTTCACCTCAGAGCAATTTGTTCGCTATCTAGAAAGAGGCAGGTACGCTTTGGAGATTTTTAGAGAGCAGAAAATTCTTCCATCCATAAAAACGGTTTTGTTGGAGTTCAAATCTGATCATTTGACCATTGAAGGAGTGCCAGTGAGTGGAATGTTGGACAAATTGGAGTTCAATGGGAATGATGTAACAGTGGTTGACTATAAAACAGGAAAACTCAAAACTGAAAGAATGCTGCCACCGGGAGAGAAGTCTGCCTTAGGCGGGGATTATTGGAGGCAAATGGTTTTTTACAAGCTTCTTCTTGATGCCGATAAGACCAAAACTTGGAAAATGGTTGCTGGTCGTTTTGATTTCGTGGAGCCAAACGACAAGAATTCTTTGGACTCTGCATTGGTCCAAATGGAAAGCAGCTATGAGAATCAGGTGAAAGCGCAAATTAAAGACACCTATGCTAAAATCTTAAATCTTGAGTTCGAGGAAGGATGTGAAGAAGAGTATTGCGTTTGGTGTAATTTTATGAAATCCAACTTTTCATCAACAGTAGGCCTGGTCACCGAACTTGAGTCTTATGATTGACCTAACAAGTCAATCCAATCATGAAAAGTTTTGATCAGGTGCAGGTTATCTGGCAAATCAATCGGTTGATTTACCACTTGAAATCCAGTTACATAAATTCTGCTATCGCTAAAATCTCTGCAGAGTTTGTTTAGGTAATTCTGGGTGTTCTCCTCAGGTGTGTAGGTAAGAACAGTAAAGATGAATTCTGGATTGTGCACTTCGTAGGCGGACTTCAAATCGGCATAGGGTAAAGTCTGACCGAGATAAACGGCCTTATGACCTTTTGATTTTACAAGATAACAAGCGAAAAGCAGGCTGATTTCATGCAATTCACCTTCTGGCAAATACAGCAAGAAGGTCTTGGCTCCATGTTTTTTCTTCTCATGGCAGCCATCTATGGCTACAATCAATTTTTGACGTATCAGGTTGGTAATAAAGTGTTCTTGAGCTGGATTCACAGACCCTGTTTGCCACATGATGCCGATTCGAGCCAGAAAGGGATACACAATTTGGATCATCGTGTTTTCAAAGCCATGTCGCAGAATGTTGTTAGACATGATTCTATCGAACCGGTCTTCGTCTAAATCAATCATTGCAAGCGTAAGAGCTGATATTTGGTCGGGATACTTAAGATCGTTCTCTGTGACATTGATCACTTTTTGCATCAGTTCTTGTTCGCTGAGCTGGGCAATCTTTGAAATTTTATATCCTTTCTCCTTGAGTAGAGAAATGTTGAGGATTAACTTCAAGTCCTCGTCACAATAATTTCTAATATTGGTATCGGTGCGCTCAGGTTTTATAAAATTATACCTCTGCTCCCAAATACGTAGGGTGTGCGCCTTAATTCCTGATAGTTGTTCTAGATCTTTTATTGAATATTTTCCCATCTGCTCTACGTATCTTCTTTTTGATCTTGTAACTATTTAGAGGTAAATATTGTTCTTAAAAATTTTATTCGAATGGCGACCATCTAATCAGGGCAAAACCTAAAACAAAAAATAAAGCCTGCATGAAGAATACTTGAACCGCAATGCTATTTGTTTTCCTGAATTTTAGTCGGTAAAAAATCAAAAGAATAAAGAAAGACACAAGAAACCATGCGATATAGTTTTGTAAGGGTACATATGCTGAACTCCAATGCCAAAAATCTAAATGAATAGCTACCGGCTCAATAGCAAAGTCGAGCAAAGTCATACACACTGCACCTGCAAAAGCCCTCACCGTACTGCTACGAAAAATGGCTCCTATTACCCCTGCGCAGTAGCTGAGAAGCACCCAATTAACTCCAATAATTAAAGGAACATTAAATACCTTAAATCCCATACCCTCTCCATATTGATATTGCCCAAAGATGACTCCCGTGCGAACACCAGCCACTTCAATAAAAAAGCCTAATAAGAAGGCCAAAAGGACAAACAAAATAAATGCAACATTCCATTCTGTATGAAACCATAGCACTGCCAACGTAGTAAACAGTAGACTATATGGGACAAGAAATTTAAAATACGGATAACTGACAGGCCACATAAGTCCAATGATTCCAACCACATGCATAGCTAGAAGAAATAAAAGCAAGGGGTTTTTGTAGGTCGCCTTTTGCATGTAATAGATATAAATCTTAGGGTCAAAAATATAGCATTGACTGCTCTTCTAACTCAATAGTTGATAAAAAATTTGAAACCTACGTTTGAAACTTTATTTTTGTTAATTCTTGTATTTTGAGATAATCACTTTAAGAACCAACAATTTATGGTCTGCTTCAAAAACTTCGTTCGTTTAGGAATCCTTTCTATCTGTATTTCTTTGATCTTCACCACATCACCAAATGCTCAGATCACTGTAAACGCTGTAAATCCAACTACCAATTCATTGGATACCATCATTCGAAGGCTTGTGGGGCCAGGGGTCACCATTTCTAACATTACTTCTAATATTGGTCAAAATACACAGGCCTATGGCTCGTTTATAGACAATGCCGCTACACCAGTCACCGGTATTCAGCGAGGGTTGATTATGACTACGGGTAATATAAATCTTGCTCCAGGTCCCAATGGACAATTGAGTGAGACAGGAGCACC
>DAINOB010000243.1:0-3741 GCA_036735585.1 Cytophagales bacterium
AATGCGTAAATTTAACCCCTCTGGTCTTAGCGTCTCGATGAGACCTTGAAGTAGTAATGATAATTCTAATCAAGCACCCTTACGCCCTTTTCCTTAAGCTGATCTAGAAGGGTATCTAACTCTGGATTTTTACCTGCGCTTGTACTGAAGTTGTTTTCTTGGATGTTTAGCAGCTGCAAATTATCCAACTTTATCAAACTTTCTGGAAGGCTATCTAGTCGATTGTAGGAAATATCTAAATCCTGCAGTAAGGTAAAGTTGCCTACAAAATCAGGCAAGTAGGTGAGGTAGTTGTGATTCAAATGTAGCACTTTCAAGTCTTTAAGTTTTTGTAGTATCAGGGGTACTTCTGTAATTTGATTGTGGTGCAGGTACAATTCATTCAAACTAGTCATTTCTCCCATAAATTCAGGGATTACTTTGAGTTGATTAAAAGAGGCATAAAGAATAACAAGAGAATCCAAGGTTGCTATAAAGGAAGGCAGCTCTGTGATCTGATTGTAATAGAGGTCTATCGATTTTAACCTTTGCAGTGTGCTGATTTGTAAGGGTATTTGTGTCAATTGGTTTTTATAAAAACTGATCGTTTCTAGTTTCCGTGGAAGTTTTACTTTTTTCGAAAGTCCTGTTATTCCATTCTCCCCAAGACTCAGAGTGTGCAGATTTTTAAAACGATGAATACCCTTTGGCACTTCCTTTAGTTGATTTCCTGTTAAAACCAATTTTTCTAGATAGGGTAGTGGTTTCCATTTTGCCTTAGCTAGATCTAGGGTATCAAAAGTAAGGGCAAGCTCCTTCAGAGATTTTGATTTCTTGAGCTTTGCCGTGGATAGCTTATGGATCTTCGTTTGAGTAACCACCATTTTTTCAATCGATCTGCAGGCTCGTATATTGGGCAATTGATCTAAATGACACCTGCTGAACACCATGTTTTTCAGGCTGTCACTCTCTATTTTTACTTTTTTGAGCGTAGAATCTATGGAAGCAAACTCAAGGGTATTTAGGATCACCCCAGATGGAATTTTTAAGTCAAGCTTAGGCTCCACTGTGGTGTGAATGATGATTCGTTCAAATTTTTGTCCTGCAATGAGTTGAGGAAGAAGGGTTTGGATATGTATACCCTTATCAGCGATGCATAGTGCAGAGTCCTTTTTCGATGAATTCAGGTAATCGCTGACCGTTCTACATGCTGCAGGCACCTTGAATACATATTTATTTAGCATCATATTTAGTAGCCGCACCGAAGGTTCAAGGTTTGGAGGAATGTCAGCAGGGGGCTGTGCCAAGGCATTTAGTTGGATCAAAAATGCCGTGTAAAAGCAAAGTAGGCTAAGGAGTTTCAGAAGGGTCATAAGTGTGGATAAAACAAAGTCTGTATCACACGCAAATTGGAAAAAACTAAGGAAATGGCCATGAATTGTGCTAACTTGCCGTGTCGAAAACATCAATAATGAGCGAAACGGTAGAGAAAAGCAGAGCAGATTATTCAGCAGATAATATTCAGGTACTCGAAGGGCTAGAAGCGGTAAGAAAGAGACCTGCCATGTACATAGGAGATATCGGAGTCAAAGGGCTTCACCACTTGATTTGGGAAGTGGTAGACAACTCTATTGATGAGGCGATGGCAGGCCATTGTACGGAAATCAATGTAGAAATTCATCCTGATAACAGTGTATCTGTTAATGACGATGGCCGTGGAATACCTACAGGCATGCACACCAAAGAAAAGCGGTCCGCCCTGGAAGTAGTAATGACTGTACTTCATGCAGGCGGTAAATTTGATAAGGATACTTACAAAGTTTCTGGTGGACTTCATGGTGTCGGAGTGTCTTGCGTAAATGCGCTCTCCAAGCATCTCTCCGTAGTGGTGCAGCGTGATGGGAAAGTTTTCCAACAGGAATACGAGAAAGGCAATCCTTTGTATTCCGTAAAGCAAATTGGAGAATCTGACAAACACGGCACTTTTGTGCATTTTCATCCTGATGACAGCATCTTTATTGAAACAGTGTATAAATTCGAAACAGTTTCCAACCGTTTGAAGGAACTCGCTTTTCTAAACAAAGGACTTAAAATCACACTTAAAGACCACAGGGAAATAGATGAACAAGGTGAGGCACTGTATGAAGAGTTTTTCTCAGAAGGTGGCCTTAGTGAGTTTGTAGAATATCTGGATAGTACACGTGAAAAGCTGATCTCAGCGCCTATCTGTATGTCTGGCGAAAAGGGTGGAATCCCTGTAGAAGTGGCCATGCTGTACAACACTTCGTACTCTGAGAATTTATTTTCCTACGTCAACAACATCAATACCATTGAGGGAGGGACGCACGTAGCAGGTTTTAGAAGAGCACTCACCCGAACCTTGAAAGCGTATGCAGAGAAATCTGGTATGCTCGAGAAGCTAAAAATTGAAATCAGTGGTGATGACTTCAGAGAAGGTCTCACTGCTGTTATTTCTGTGAAAGTAGCAGAACCGCAATTTGAAGGTCAGACCAAAACCAAGCTTGGAAACAATGAAGCTATGGGTGCAGTGGATACTTCTGTTGCCGAAATGCTCAATACTTATTTGGAAGAAAACCCAAAGGAAGCTAGAATCATCGTTCAGAAAGTGATTTTGGCAGCCCAGGCTAGGCATGCAGCACGTAAAGCCAGAGAAATGGTACAGCGTAAAAACGTGCTTACAGGAACTGGCCTTCCAGGAAAACTTGCCGATTGCTCTGAAAGTGATCCCGCCTTATGTGAATTGTATCTGGTAGAGGGTGATTCTGCAGGAGGTTCAGCAAAGCAAGGCCGAAATAGAGCGTATCAGGCTATCTTACCCTTAAGAGGTAAAATCCTGAATGTAGAAAAAGCCCAGGAATACAAAATTTACGATAATGAGGAGATCAAAAACATGATCACTGCATTGGGTGTAAGTTTCGGTACGCCAGATGATGCCAAAGGATTGAATATGGACAAACTTCGATACCACAAGGTGATCATTATGACCGATGCGGATATTGACGGAAGCCACATTAGAACCCTAATCCTTACTTTCTTCTTCAGATATATGAAGGCACTTATCGAAAATGGATATGTGTACATTGCTTTGCCACCCTTGTATTTGGTAAAGAAAGGAAATCAAGAGCGCTATTGCTGGAACGAAAGAGATAGAGAAATAGCTGTGAAAGAAATTGCGAAAGATGGCAAAGAAGATTCGGTGAATGTGCAGCGCTACAAGGGTTTGGGAGAAATGAATCCTGAGCAATTGTGGTCTACCACCATGAACCCAGAAAGCAGAAGCTTAAAACGAGTAACTATAGAATCTGCTGCGGCTGCCGATCACTTATTTTCTATGCTCATGGGCGATGAAGTGGCCCCAAGAAGAGATTTTATTGAAAAAAATGCCAAATACGCGAATATCGATGCCTAAATGGCAAATGTTTTGAAGAATATTGCGGGGTCTATTGACCCCGTTTTTGTATATGAAAACACTTAATCAAGCAACAGCCCCATCATCACCGGATAAGATAGAGGCGCAGGTACAGAAGAGCAAGTTTATTTCCCGTGATTTAAGCTGGGTTCAATTCAACAGTCGGGTATTAGACCAGACCAGTAATTCCGCTCGTTCAATATTTGAAAAACTCATGTTTTTGGCAATAACCTCTTCCAACATGGATGAGTTTTTTACCATCAGAGTAGGTAGTTTATACAACTATATAGATTACGACAAAGAGCGCATAGATTATTCTGGTCTCAGGGAGA
>DAINOB010000244.1:0-3724 GCA_036735585.1 Cytophagales bacterium
AATTTTCAAGGAAATGAAGTAAAAGGTGCTACAGTATTTACTGCCGATGGTTCTACCTACGTGGATGCCAGAGATGCAGAAATGGCGATGGCGAGGAAATAACCACCTTACTAGTACAAAAATAAAAAAGGGGCTTAGGCCCCTTTTTTCATTTAATCAGTTCTTTTCTTTAAATAATCTTAAAAGAAAGACCCGCAGTTACCAAAGGTCCTCCTAATCCAAAATCAGCGTTGATTCCAATGAAGTCATTGAAATAGTATCGCACACCTACTCCTGTTCTAAATCCTATTGCCCCATTCCTAGTAAAAGTGATGGGAGTGACGCTTCCAAAACTATTATCAGTATTTTCAAGTACCTTGTATTCAGATGACCAATTTACAAATCCAAGGCTCATCTGCCAGAAAACATCTAACTTATCTTTTCCGAAATGATACGCAAAACGTGGGTAGACACGTGTTCTATTAACTTTAAATTCATCTTTAAATCTAGACACTGAATTTCCATTGTCTGCTTCAATAGATCTTGTGTACACTGAACTTGCATGATGCACCTCTATTCCTAAACTTGCTCTTTCTGATATCATATACTCTGCTCTCCCCCCAAATGGTCCTAATCCTTTAAAATCCGTATTAGATCTCCAACCCGAAACATTCACATCAGCATTAAGCCAATTAGAAATCAGATTTGGACCTCCATAAAATACATCGATCAGCACATCGCCTTTTTTCAGTCCTTGAGAATGAGCACTTAAGCCACACATAGTGACTACAGCAACAAATAAAAATTTCTTCATAACGGTTTATTTTTTTCAAAGGTAATACTATCACCTTAATCTATCGTTGCTTTGTACCAGTAAATGATCTCTTCTGATAAGCCTGTTGGAGATAAGATTGCAAAGCATAGCTGCCACAGGCAGGTAGAAGCCTGTTAGAAATTCACCACGGATAGTTTGGCTGACCCCTTGCTCTGTTCTATAAATTATAAACATGGCCGCACCCAAGCCCACTGCAATCACCATAGAATTTATAGCTCCCAGTTTCATCTGCAGTACTCGATTCTGGTATTGTGAAATGCTATAGGCGGCTAGAGCAGCAGAGGCAATAAACAATAGTGCAATCCAGCCATTAAAATTCTTAGAAACATTCCCGTTGGTTTCTGTTTTTGCTTGATAAATAGCATCCAACTGCAAAAAATCGGCTGACTCACCGGCAGGAAGGGCAATTTTCCATAAAGGCAGAAATATGGCAGTGATCATCAATACTATTATTGCAGCCATCAGTAGGCTTTGTGGTCTTTGTATCATACTTGGAATATTTAACTTGCGCTAAAATAATCATTCGTGTCATCTGCGCACGCATTGATTTACCAAAACACTGTTTTTATGAAAGAAGCCTACATCATCGACATTCTACGTACTCCTGTGGGCAAATTTGGAGGTTCACTGGCTTCCACTCGCCCAGATGATCTAGCAGCACATGTACTAAAAGCGCTTCTTCAGAGAAATGCGAATTTGAATCCCGCTGCCATTGAGGATGTCATTTTTGGGGGAGCCAATCAGGCGGGTGAAGACAACCGAAACGTAGCACGAATGGCACTTCTATTGGCAGGAATACCCAATACAAGTGGTGGTGTAACGGTAAATCGCTTGTGTGCTTCTGGCCTTCAAGCCATCATGGATGCTGCTAAAAGTATTTTTTCTGGGATGGGCGATGTATTCATCGCTGGAGGAGTAGAATCCATGACTCGCGCCCCCTTTGTGATGGCAAAAGCTGAAAATGCTTATTCCAGATCGGTAGAAATCTACGATACCACCATAGGTTGGAGATTTGTAAACCCTGCACTTTCTGCCCTGCATCACCCCTACAGCATGGGAGAAACCGCTGAAAATGTTGCCGATCAATGGAAAATAAGCCGACATGCTCAGGATGAATTTGCTTATGCCTCACAGAAAAAATATCAGGCTGCACATGAACAACAAAAATTTCAAAACGAATTGGTTTCAGTTTCAATTAGCCAAGGCAAGGGAGAATCTATTTTGTTTGATAAAGACGAGCATCCCCGCCTCAGCAGCATAGATAAGTTATCCGCACTCAAGCCCGCATTTAAGGCCGATGGTACGGTGACAGCAGGCAACTCTTCCGGCATCAATGACGGAGCTGCAGCTTGTCTGGTAGTAAGTGAAAAAGCGGTGAAAGAATATAACTTGAAACCTATGGCACGAATAGCTGCTATGGCAATTGCAGGAGTAGACCCATCTGTTATGGGCATTGGGCCTGTGCCTGCTACACAAAAATCTTTGCAAAGGGCAGGACTTACAATCCGTGATATTGGACTGGCTGAAGTAAACGAGGCTTTTGCTTCACAGGCTTTGGCTTGTATTCAGGATTTGAATCTAAATCCTGAAATTGTCAATGTAAATGGAGGATCCATCGCCATTGGGCATCCCTTAGGTGCAAGTGGGGTGAGGATCAGTGCTACACTGCTTCATGAAATGCAAAAGCGCCAAAATACCCGATACGGTTTGGCCACCATGTGTATTGGGGTGGGGCAAGGTGCGGCAATCATTTATGAAAAGCTTTAAAGTTAGAATTGAAACCTCATGCAGATAATTCTCGATGTCTGCTACGATGGCAAAGGCTATGCAGGCTGGCAAGTGCAGAAAAACGGATTGAGCGTACAGCAAGTTTTAAATGAAGCTTTAACTACAATTTTGAGAGTGCCCATTGAAACCTTAGGTAGTGGACGCACCGATGCCGGAGTACATGCCAACCAACAAATTGTTCAGTTTGAGTATACAGGAAATGCTTTTGACCCTGATCGTTTTTTAGCTTCTATGAACTCAGTATTGCCTCCTGCTATTGCCCTCAATGCGGTTTATCAGGGTCCAGAGCATGCGCATGTACGCTTTGATGCCCTGTCGAGAACGTATGTTTACAGAATTGTAAACAGAAAGAACCCCTTCGAAAATGGTAGGGCTTGGATATTGCATCGCTACAATCCGGATTTGGAAAAACTCAATGCCCTAGCCAAAGTGCTCGTAGGAACACATGATTTTACCACTTTTAGTAAAATGAGATCCGATCTTAAAAACCATGTTTGCCAGGTGATGAACGCCCATTGGTTTTTTGAAAATGATGCCTTGTGTTTTCGCATTCAGGCAAATCGTTTTTTGAGGGGTATGGTACGTGCACTCACAGGTAGTTTGGTGCATATCGAAAGAAACAATGCCCCTGTAGATCAGTTGTTTATAGGACTAGAATCGAGAGATCGAAGCATGGCCGCATCTTTGGCACCCCCAGAGGGACTTTATTTGGAAAAAGTGGCATACCCAGAAGATTATTTAAAACCCTTGAATTTTGGAGGATAGCAAAAGTACCAGCGGCAATTTATTTGATTACCACATTTTACGGAGGTTGTTTAGCTTTATAAGACCTTACAGAGGTGCTTTCGGCTTATTGGTAGTTGCCACAATTTTGCTTGCCTTTTTAGGCCCCTTAAGGCCCTACCTTATCCAATATGCCATTGACAATCCATTGAGAGAGGGGAATTTATCAGATTTTACCAACGTACTTTTTCTGTTGTTTGGGCTGCTTATTTTTCAAGCCTTAGTGCAGTTTTCTCATGCTTATTTGGCGGGAGTGGTGGGTCAAAATGTAATCCGAGACATTCGGATCAAACTGTTTAAACACATCATGCAGCTTAGGCTTCGATTTTTTGATCAAAC